>JAFZKR010000071.1 GCA_017551845.1 Bacteroidaceae bacterium | reverse complement strand
TTTGGTGGCGGAGGTGCCGGCTCAAGATTTTAATAAAACATTTTAAACATAAAGGATTATGAAAAAGAAAAGTACTTGGATTATCATTGCTGTCATAGCAGTAGTCGTGCTTTGGGGTATCAAAGTAAACAACAGCATGGTTACTATGGAAGAGGGTGTAAACACAGCTTGGAGTAACGTCGAGAACGTCTATCAACGTCGCGCCGACCTAATTCCCAACCTTGTAAATACCGTAAAAGGCTATGCTCAGCATGAGACATCAACCTTCGAGGCAGTTGTAAATGCACGTACTAAGGCTACATCAATCACAGTTAATCCGGAAAATATGACTGCTGAACAGCTCAAGGAATTCCAGCAGGCTCAAAATGAGGTGGGTAGTGCTTTGGGACGCCTTATTGCAATCAGTGAAGCATATCCTGAACTCAAGGCCAATGAGAACTTCAAGGAACTGCAAGCACAGCTTGAGGGTACTGAGAACCGCATTGCTGTAGAGCGCAAGAATTTCAATGAGGCGTCACAAAAGTTCAACACTTACATACGCAAGTTTCCACAGAGCATCATTGCCGGAATGCGTAACTTTGAGAAAAAACCCTACTTCGAGGCAGAGGAAGGTGCGAACACGGCTCCTATAGTTGAATTCTGATGAACTCAAACGAACGTTATATGCTGCGTGGCGTGTCGGCATCCAAGGAGGATGTGCACAACGCCATCAAGAACATAGACAAAGGCCTTTATCCCAAGGCATTCTGCAAGATCATCCCTGATATTCTGGGCGGTGACCCGGAGTACTGCAACATAATGCATGCCGACGGTGCAGGTACCAAGTCATCACTGGCCTACGCCTACTGGAAAGAGACGGGTGACCTCTCTGTCTGGAAAGGCATTGCACAGGATGCGCTCATCATGAATATTGATGACCTGCTCTGCGTAGGTGCAGTTGATAACATTCTGGTAAGCTCCACAATAGGCCGTAACAAGAACCTTGTTCCCGGTAGCGTAATCAGCGCCATAATTAACGGCACCGATGAACTGTTGGCTGAGCTGCGTGAGATGGGTGTAGGAGCATACGCCACCGGCGGTGAGACTGCTGATGTTGGCGATCTGGTACGCACCATAATTGTTGACAGCACCGTAACCTGCCGCATGAAACGTAGTGACGTTATAGACAACGCAAACATACGTCCCGGTGATGTGATTGTAGGCCTTGCATCATTCGGTAAGGCCACCTATGAAAAGGAGTACAACGGCGGAATGGGCAGCAACGGATTGACCAGTGCCCGTCACGATGTATTCGGCAAGAGCGTAGCAAAAAAGTATCCTGAGACCTATGACCATGCAGTTCCTGAGGATCTGGTATATTCAGGCGGCCTCAATCTGACTGATGTAGTCAAGGATTCTCCTCTTGATGCAGGCAAACTTGTGCTCTCTCCCACCCGCACTTACGCTCCGGTGGTAAAGAAACTGCTCGATGCCCTGCGCCCGCAGATTCATGGAATGGTTCACTGCTCAGGCGGCGCCCAGACTAAGATCCTGCACTTTGTTGAAAATGTACATGTAGTAAAGGATGATCTCTTCCCCATCCCGCCCCTGTTCCGCACAATCCAAGAGCAGAGCAAGACAGACTGGAAAGAGATGTACAAGGTATTCAACTGCGGCCACCGCTTTGAGGTCTATCTGCCTCAGGAGTACGCACAGCAAGTAATAGACATCAGCAAGTCATTCGGCATCGATGCCCAAATCATCGGCCGCATCGAACCCTCTGACCACACGCACCTTACTATCCACAGCGAGTACGGAGTCTTCGAATACTAAAAAAGTACAATTGGAGACAGACCTCAATTGTACTAATCAACCAATATCTTGAAGGTTATAAGGAGTCGCCTGGTAAACGTAGTAATTGAGCCAGTTGGCATAAAAAAGGTTTGCATGAGCACGCCAGCGGTCCAGAGGTCGCTGTGAAGAATCGTCATTACAATAGTAGTGCTTAGGCTTTTCAATAGATAACCCCTTATCCAAGTCACGCTTGTACTCCTTGTCAAGTGTATCGGGAGAGTACTCCATATGACCTGTAATGAAAATCTCGCGTCCGCCACGGGCCGATACCATAAACACTCCAGCCTCATTGGACTCTGATAATAACTTCAATTCCTTGTGAGCCAGAATATCCTCTCTGCGTACCTCCGAATGCCGGCTGTGCGGAGCATAGAACTCATCATCAAAACCACGGAATATAGGCAGCGGCTCATTAATTGTGCTATGCTTGAATATGCCGAACATCTTTTCAGGTAGCGGATACTTGGGAACGCCGTAGAAATGATACAGTGCCGCCTGTGCTGCCCAGCATATATATAAGGTCGATGTCACATGAGTGCGTGCCCAATCAAAAATCTCCTTGAGTTCATCCCAATACTCAACATCCTCATATTCCATCTGCTCCAGAGGGGCACCGGTTACAATGAAACCGTCAAACTTCTCGTCACGCATGCTCTCAAAAGTCTGATAGAATACCCTCATATGCTCCACAGGAGTATTCTTTGAGGTATGGCTGCGCAGTTTCATCAACTTGAGCTCAATCTGAAGCGGTGTATTTGAGAGCAGACGTATAAGATCCGTCTCAGTAGTGATCTTGATGGGCATCAGGTTGAGTACCACAATGCGCAACGGACGGATATCCTGATGCGTAGCGCGTGATGTATCCATCACGAATATATTCTCACCCTTCAGTATTTCTATGGCGGGCAGTTTATCGGGTAGTTTAAGAGGCATATCTGAACCTTATATATTAAAACCGAAATATCCACAGCCCCCTGGGGGACTGTGAATACAGCGGCAAAATTAGCTAAACTTAAAACAACTTGGTATAAATATCATATTTTGGCAAGAGCCTGGTCAAGATCAGCAATAATATCGTCAACATGTTCAACACCGATTGAAAGTCTTACTGTTGTAGGAGTAATGTGCTGCTCAGCAAGTTCCTTTGAGGTCATCTGCGAGTGTGTGGTGGTGTAAGGATGTATTACAAGGCTCTTTACATCGGCCACATTGGCAAGCAGTGAGAATATCTGCAGTGAGTCTATGAACTTCCAGGTGTCCTCCTGAGTGCCGTTAACCTCAAATGTAAAGATTGAACCACCACCATTTGGGAAATACTTCTTGTAGAGTTCATGATCCGGATGATACGGCAGTGAAGGATGGTTAACTTTTGATACCTTGGGGTTCTTTGCCAGATACTCAACCACCTTGAGAGCATTCTCAACGTGACGCTCTATGCGCAGAGGTAGTGATTCAACACCCTGCAGCAGGATCCATGCGTTGAACGGGCTGATACAAGCGCCAGTATCACGAAGCACTACCGCACGAATACGTGTTACGAAAGCGGCTGCACCTGCTACATCGGCAAATACCGCGCCGTGGTATGAAGGATCGGGCTTGGCAAGTGTAGGATACTTGTCAGGGTTGGCCTTCCAGTTGAATGAACCACCGTCAACGATGATGCCACCCAGAGATGAGCCGTGACCACCGATAAACTTGGTTGCTGAGTGTACAACAATATCGGCACCGTGCTCCAGCGGACGGATGAGTATGGGAGCGAATGTATTATCCACGATGAATACTATTCCATGCTTGTGAGCGATCTCTGCTACAGCCTCCAGGTTGGTAACATCACTGTTGGGGTTACCGAAAGTCTCGGCATAGATAGCCTTGGTGTTAGGGCGGATTGCAGCCTCAAGAGCCTTAAGGTCATTCACCTTAACAATAGTGTTAGAGATGCCCTGAGTTGAAAGGGTATGTGTAATAAGGTTGAATGAACCGCCGTACAGGTTATCGGCAGCAACAATGTGATCACCCGCCTGTGCAATGTTCTGCAGAGCGTAAGTTACAGCTGCTGCGCCTGATGCTACTGCAAGAGCAGCTACACCACCCTCCAAGGCTGCCACGCGCTTTTCAAGAACATCCTGTGTTGAGTTGGTCAGACGTCCGTAGATGTTACCGGCATCACGCAGTCCAAAGCGATCAGCGGCGTGCTGTGAGTTACGGAACACATAAGATGTGGTCTGATAGATAGGTACTGCGCGTGCATCGGACGCGGGATCGGGCTGCTCCTGGCCTACATGGAGTGCCAGAGTCTCAAGATGGAATTTGTTGTTTGCCATAATTGTATGTATTTATTCGTTTGTTTTCCTTTTGACGATGCAAAGTTACGGCCGATAGAAAATTCCACCAAACAAATAATGTTATTAAGGAAAAACAAACTACCTTTGCGCAAAATCACAGAAAAACAAAACACAAAAACATACAATTATTATGGAAAAGGAGAATAATTCAACTCTGATTGAGCCAAAAGCCGGTGAACTGGACGCTACAGACATCAAAATCCTGACCTGTCTGCAGGATAATTCACGCCTTACAACCAAGGAACTTGCCGCCAAGGTGCATCTTTCCACCACCCCGGTCTTTGAGCGCCAGAAACGCCTGGAGCGCGAGGGCTATATAAAGAAGTATATAGCAGTACTGGACCCCGAGAAACTTAACCTTGGCTTTGTGGTTTTCTGCTGCGTCAAACTGCGCATGATGACTCGTGAGACTGCCAAAAGCTTTGAGGAATCCGTTCTGAGCATGGGTTCTGTTGCGGAGTGCTACAACATTTCAGGTGAGTTCGACTACCTGCTCAAAGTCTATTGTCCCGATATGCGCTCCTATAAAGAGTTCATCATGAACGTACTTGGAACCACCGATACCGTCGGCTCCATCCAGTCCATGTTTGTAATGAGTCCCATCAAAAAGACCTTCGGCCTCTCAATATGATAAAGCCTGCGATTTACACGAGGAAATTTTAGGGTGTTGGCAGGCAAAACCATGGCCGCCCGTGGGCTTGTGAACGGGAGGGGCCTGTCACTAAGAAGATGCTCTGGAAGGTAGGAGTTTACTCATGCCTTTCAGAGCGTCTTATTAGGGATGGGAGAGATAGCGCCGCAAGGCGCGTAGTTTTGACGTCAATACCCTAAAATTTCCGGTTTTCCCCAAAAAATTACTTTTTGGGAATAGCTGCAAGGACTGCTTTCAGGTAGTCCCAGACCTTCTGAACGGACGGGATGTAGCAGCGCTCATCGGGTGAATGGGGACTCATCAAAGTGGGACCGAATGATACCATATCCCAGTGAGGATAGGCTCCGCTCAGGATACCGCATTCCAGGCCGGCATGGATAGCCATGACCTTGGGCTCAGTGCCGAACATCTTCTTGTACTCTGTCTTCATTACGTGCAGAATAGGTGATGCTGCATTCGGAGCCCAACCTGAATAACCGCCTGCAAGTTCAACCTTGCAGCCAGCCAAGTCACCTAAACTCTTCATACGCAATGCAAGAAGCTCCTTGGCAGTGTCAACTGAGCTGCGCAGCAGGTTCACGATAAAGAACTCACCTTTATATATCTTGACCATAGCCATATTGTTTGATGTCTCCACCAGGCCCGGCATCTGGTCACTCATGCGCTCCACTCCATCGGGGCAAGCCAGGATGGTCTCAATATAACGCAAAGCTGCACCCTCCTCTACATAGAGGCACTCATTAGGATCACAGGTCTCACCCGGAGCGCACTGGTAAGGCTCAAATACATAGTTACAGCCCGGATCAGTTGCAGCATATTCAGCCTTAACCTCGGCAAAAACATCGGCTACAACCTTCTTGGCTATATCAAGCTTGGCAGGATCAACATAAACGGTTGCAAAGCACTCGCGCGGGATGGCATTGCGCAGTGTGCCGCCCTCCATATCAATCAGCTTGACATCAGCCTTGGTAAGCAAAGCGTACATTACGCGGGCACCTACCTTATTGGCATTAGCGCGGCACAAAATGATGTCCATACCTGAATGTCCGCCCTGGAAGCCCTTAACGGCCAGGCTGTAGCAGAGCCAGCCCTTGGGCTCCGGCTTGCGATCATACTTGCCCAAGATTGAAACATCCAGACCACCGGCACAACCTATGTAAAGTTCACCCTCGGTCTCAGAGTCAAGATTGAGCAGAATATCACCTTTAAGAACGCC
>JAFZKR010000070.1 GCA_017551845.1 Bacteroidaceae bacterium | reverse complement strand
TTTTTATACATTTGCAATTTGGATAAAACCAGTCTCTCACAAAGGGACTCTATACAACACTTATGGATAAAATAAAAAATAACATAAATAATGAACTTCAGATGGAACTATGTGCCCCCCACCCCGGAGATGACAGAGGCAGCCAAGGAGTTATCAAAGGCTGTAGGGATAAGTCCCATACTCTGCAAACTCTTGATTGAGAGAGGCATAACCAGTAAAACCGAAGTACAGAAATTTTTCAACCCGCAACTGAACGAACTGCTTGATCCTTGGCTCATGGATGACATGGACAAGGCGGTAGCTCGTATCAACAGCGCCATTGAGCGTGGCGAGCGCATTCTGGTTTACGGTGATTATGACGTTGACGGCACCACAGCCGTAGCGTTGGTTTACAATTTCCTTAAAAGGGATTATGACAACCTGGACTACTACATTCCGGACCGTTATAACGAGGGTTACGGAGTGTCGGAGCAGGGAGTGGATTACGCCTATGAGACAGGCGTAAAACTTGTCATTGTGCTGGACTGCGGCATCAAGGCAATTCAGGAGATTGCCTACGCCAAGGAGAAAGGCATTGACTTCATTGTATGTGACCATCATGTTCCTGATGATGAACTGCCCCCTGCAGTAGCCATCCTGAACGCAAAACGTTTTGATTCTCACTACCCCTTTAAGCATCTCTCCGGATGCGGTGTGGGATTCAAACTTATGCAGGCATACGCACTTGACAATGGTATCCCGTTCAGAGAGTTGCTACCCAGCCTGGATTTGGTTGCGGTTAGTACCGCATCGGACATCGTACCTATCATGGGTGAGAACCGTGTGCTCACACATTATGGTCTGGAGCAGCTCAACAGCAACCCCTGCACCGGACTTAAAGCCATCATCCAGGTATGCAAACTGTCTGACAAAAGTTTGAACATCAACGACATCGTGTTCAAAATAGGACCGCGTCTGAATGCGGCAGGGCGTATGAGTAGCGGCAAAAAAGCTGTTGACCTGATGGTTGAGAAGGACTTTAACCGTGCTCTTGAACTGGCCGAAAACATAGACAAGGAGAACGATGACCGCAAGAAAGATGACAAGGAGATGACCGAGGAGGCCAACAACATTGTCACCAACCTTGAGGACGGCGAGAACCGCCACGCCATTGTTCTTTACAATGCCGAGTGGAAACGCGGCGTGATAGGTATTGTAGCATCACGCCTTACCGAGGTGTTCTACAAACCTGCCGTGGTTCTTACCAAGACAGGCAATCTGGCAACAGGCTCCGCACGTTCCGTTTCAGGTTTTGATGTCTATAAGGCAATTGAAAGCTGCAAGGATTTACTGGAGAACTTTGGTGGCCACACCTACGCAGCCGGACTCTCGCTCAAGGTTGAGAATGTCGAGGAGTTCAAGCGTCGCTTTGAGGAATACGTTTCAAACCATATCGAACCGGATCAGATTGAGGCTTCTATTGACATTGATGCGGATTTGGATTTCAAGGATATCACTCCTAAATTCTTCCGTGACCTCAAAAAATTCCAACCTTTCGGCCCAGACAACAGCAAGCCGGTTTTCCGTACCCGCAATGTTTATGACTATGGCACCAGCAAAGTGGTAGGCCGTGGGCACGAACATATCAAGCTGGAACTGATAGACAGCAAGAGCGGCCATCCTCTAAACGGCATAGCATTCGGGCAAAGTTCCTATGTAAGCTATATCAAGACCAAAAAGTCTTTTGATATCTGCTATACCATTGAGGAGAACAACTTCAAACAAGGTGACGTTTTGCTCCAGATTGAGAGCATCAAACCCAACCAAATTGAACAAAAAGCCTGACAGGCCCGTATGACCTACCTGGAGATACTTAAGCAATACTGGGGCTACGACAGTTTCCGAGGTGTCCAGCAGCAGATTATTGAAAGTATTGGCAGCGGTAGGGATACTCTGGGACTAATGCCCACCGGAGGTGGAAAGAGTATAACATTCCAGGTTCCCGCAATGGCCATGGATGGGGTGTGTCTTGTGATAACTCCCCTTATAGCCCTGATGAAAGATCAGGTGCGGATACTGCGTGAACGTGGTATCAAAGCAGCTGCCATTCACACCGGAATGAAGCGTGACGAGATAATTGCAGTTATGGAAAACTGCATATTCGGCGGCTACAAGTTCCTCTACGTCTCGCCCGAGCGCCTGTCATCCGAACTATTCAGAACCAAGCTACGCCATCTTAAAATATGCTTGCTTACGGTTGATGAGTCACACTGTATCTCTCAGTGGGGATATGACTTCCGCCCGTCTTACCTGACTATTGCCGACATACGCAAGGATCTTCCGGACGTACCTGTACTGGCATTAACCGCCACCGCTACTCCGCAGGTAACCGATGACATCCAGGATAAGTTAGGATTCAAGGAAAAGAACGTCATACGTATGAGTTTCTACCGCGAAAACCTTTCATACGTTGTTCGCAAAACCGAAAACAAACTGCTTGAGCTCAAGCATATACTGGAATGTGTACCCGGCACGGGCATAGTATATGTGCGTAACCGCGCCGAGACAAAGGAGGTATCGGATTTCCTCAATAAAGAGGGAATACCATCAACATTCTACCATGCAGGACTTGACCCTACCGTAAAGGACGAGCGCCAGCGTGCATGGACACAGGACAAATACCGTGTAGTTGTAGCCACGAATGCTTTTGGAATGGGTATTGACAAACCCGATGTACGCTCTGTCATTCATCTGGACATACCCAGTTCCATCGAGGCATATTTCCAGGAGGCAGGTCGGGCCGGACGTGACGGACAGCGTTCATATGCGGTGCTGCTGCATTCACCGGGTGACAAACGTGCCATAAGCAAGCGAATAAGTGACAATTTCCCAAAGGAAGAGTTCATACGTGATGTATATGAAAAGTTGGGTTTTTATCACGAGATGGCGGTTGGTGATGGCCGTGGATGCACATTCGCATTCTCATTAGGAGAATTCTGCCAGCATTATTCTCTACCCATAATCCCCACCGACAGCGCACTGAGAATCCTGACAAGAATGGGATATATTGAGTATATCGATGAGATGGATTACTCGGCCCGGTTATTATTCACAGCCGGAAGGGATGACCTTTACCGTCTGCATCAGGACAAGACGACCGAGGATGTCATGAATATAATTCTTCGCAACTACAGCGGCATATTCACTAACTACGCCTACATAGACGAGCACCTTATCTGCTCACGTGCCGGAATAGACCGCGAACAGCTATACATGACACTTATGAACCTGCAGAGTCAGGGCGTAGTACGTTATGTACCCGAAAGGCGTACGCCCGTTATATTGTGGACTCGCGAACGTATTGATACCAGGCTGCTACGTCTTGATCCCGAGGTTTACGCCATGCGCCGTGAGGAGTTCAAGGAGAGGATAGGCGCCATGATGGAATATGTTACCCGTGAGACAGGGTGCCGAAGTGCCATGCTTCTGAAATACTTCGGAGAACATCAGAAGAAACCCTGCATGTGCTGTGACCTGTGCCAGGAAAAAGTTCAGAGTGAACTCACACGTGGTGAACGCGAAGCCATAATGGATGACATTCTGGACACATTTCACGCCAACCCCGATAATCCCCAGAAAGTATATTCCCTGCATTATGACAGGAAGAAAATAGATATAGTCCTGCATTATATGGTCAATGAAGGCCATATACTTATGAGGGACGGAAAAGTATTTGCACAGAAATGATCAAAATAGAGAAGATAGAAAACTGCGCCCTTATAGCAGGCCCCTGCAGTGCTGAGTCACAGACACAGGTGTTGGAGTGCGCACGCAGCCTATCAAAGCTCGGAGTCAAAGTATTCCGCGCCGGAGTGTGGAAGCCGCGCACCCGTCCGGGCAATTTTGAGGGCGCTGGAGAACCTGCGCTTGAGTGGCTCAAAGCAGTAAAAGCCGAGACTGGAATGGCAGTAACCACCGAGGTTGCCAATGCCCGCCATGTCGAAGCCGCACTCAAAGCCGGCATTGACATGCTATGGATAGGTGCACGTACCACAACCAGTCCATTTGCAGTTCAGGAGGTAGCCGATGCCTTACGCGGCACCGACATTCCCATACTTGTAAAGAACCCTATCAATGCCGAGTTGGAGCTCTGGATAGGAGCATTCGAACGTTTAGCAGATGCCGGAATCAAACGCTTAGCAGCCATACACCGTGGATTCAGTTCATACAACGAAAGGATTTACCGTTACTCACCGGAATGGCAGATTCCCATTGAACTCAGGCGTCGGATACCGGGCATACAGGTGATCTGTGACCCGAGCCATATGGCAGGACACTCAGATCTTGTACCTCATTTAGCCCAGATGGCATTGGACATGAAGGCCGACGGACTATTTATAGAGGTTCATCCCAATCCAAGCCAGGCTCTTAGCGACAAGAAACAGCAGCTTACTCCCCAGCAGTTCGGCGAGATGACATCAAAACTGGTCTTCCACCGTGAACCGGAACAGGCTGACTTGAAGTTTATGGAGCCCTATCGTA
>JAFZKR010000069.1 GCA_017551845.1 Bacteroidaceae bacterium | reverse complement strand
CTTCTCAAGCATGTGTGCCTTCACTATCTCTACACTGTTTAACCTGTACTTCTCTGTCTGGCTCACCATCTCCGAATAGCGTTTGAGCAGGTCACGCTCATTCTTCCGACGATTATACAGATATAGTGTTGCCAATAATGTCACTATTACTATGACTGACAATACACAGATCAGGATAAACCGTCGGTGACTGTACATGAGGTCGCGCTTCATCAGTTCAACATTGTTGTCAAAACGTATCTGTTCTATCTCGGAGGCACGCTGGAGGAAATAGATTGAATCGACCAGCACATCATGATACGACTGATATGAGAGTGCGTCATCGGCTTTACCCTGAAGAATTGAGAGTACCGCAAGCTTCCCGTAGTTGTCACATACTGTGAATAGCTCGTTCGGATACTCAAGTGACTTGTTGTAATAATGGTATGCCGAATCAAAACTTTTCATAGCGTAATAAATATCGGCCTTTACGCTGTACCCCACACCAGACTCGTCAGGTGCGGTGATTTCATATAGATATCTGTCGGCAAGGCTCATGGCTGCGGAAAAATCCTTTTCTGCGTGGAGGCGTATTTTGGCCAGATTGAGAAAAGACTGGCGCCGCCTGATGCTTGATGACTGAGGATCTGCTGATATAGAGGAGAATATGCTGTCAGCAACACTGTATTTTTGTTGGTACAATGCATTCTGTCCCAACCTGTACCTGACATTCGATGACAGGACGTCCTCATGCAACCGAAGGGCATTCTTTAGGCAGCGTTTAAGTATCGCTTCCGATTCGGCATACCGCATCTGGTTCAGATAATGTTTGCCAAGATTCTGTTCAGTCAGTGCAAAATAACGGACTAGAGTGTCTGGAAACAGCTCAAGGGCTTTCAGGTAGGCATTGATTGCTGCGGCATCATTTTGCATGTCGGAATAGACACATCCCAACGAGTACCATGCCATTGCTGTGTGATAGTCTTTGCGGCGTGAGCCGTAATAACCGGTGGCAGTCAGGATCAGGCTGTCACTTGTGGCCACTTTCCGGCTCTTGTAGTCAGCCTGTGTCTTCAGGACTGCATAAAGGGCTCGGTCAGCTGCCTTTAAGGGGGACGGCATGGAGGAGAGGATTGAGTCAGCTATAATCGGGTCTGATTCAAGAATAGACTCGACTCTTTCAAGCTGGAGAGCTGTACTGCGGTCACATGATACTGTCGCTGCTGTAATTGCTACCGTCATCAGCCACAAGATCATACGTTTTCTTTTCATCTTATCCATGACAGACTTTTATTCAGTTATCAGCATCTTGCGGATATCAATAACGCATTCATCGGCCACAAGTGAGTAGAACCATATTCCAGCATACAGCTTTTCTGCACTTACTGATAAGCGGACCTCTCCTCTATCGCTTATCACAATGCTGTCAGCCTGCCGTCCGTTCACGTCATATATGTATAATGTGGCTTGTCTGACACTTTCCGGGATGTAACAGTCGATGACCGTGTTTTCCTTGAAAGGATTCGGACTGTTCTGTCGGAGCACTGCGCCGGTTCCGTGGATATCCCTGTCTGCTGACAGGAGCAGTGTCTGACGCATTCCGGACAGTTCATTGTTCAGCCTGTCAGTCTCCTCCTTCATCTCCTTGATGGACTGTACTAGAATTGGGATTATTTCAATGTAGTTGATGGAAAGATATCCTTTGGAATTTTCTGTCACGATATCGGGATAGACCTGCTGTACATCCTGTCCGGACAAGCCTATGTGTCTTGATTCATTTGACTGGCGTACAGGACTGGTTGCTGGATAGGTGTCGAGAGCCGATGAGTCCGGCAATGTCGGGCTTGTTCCTTTATCCTGAAGGTTGATGTCATATCTGAGAACATTCAGTTTCATGATATCATCCAGACATCCCTCAGTTACTTGTTCTATGTTTTCGTACAGTCTTGTATCCGACATCGTGTTGTAGCTCGTGGCGAATACCGACCTGACTTCCATCTGACCGTTCCCGAAAGTTGCAATTATATTGTGATTAGCCTTAGGTGTGGTGTCAAAATAGTCAAATCCTCCATTCCACCATTCATCATAGGCGTTTACAAAGAGGTAATATCTTCCAGGTAATAAGGAGTGAATGTTAAGAGCGACATTAGTCTCAAGACCGAAAGACATTTTTATTACAATATTGTTTGAATCGTTGATAATCACCACATCTGATGTCGTCTCAGATAGGAAACTAATGCTCAGCATACAGCTGTCCATTACAGCCAATGGTGTCATCTCCGAGATACGCTCCGGTACACGTGAATCACCTTTGCTGTCGGTTGTCGGAGGGGTACTCTTCACTATAGGTATCACCACTTTTGCATCTGCATTAGTATGAGATAGCAGAATTGCCGCAAAGAGAAAGAGGAAGATGGACAGGATTTGGAATGGTTTCATAATATGTTGATATTAACTTACTACAAATATAGAACTAATATCAGAATAAAAAGTAGGAGTCAGCGGGACAATAACGGGACACACACAGGACAATTGTGTCACGGCTTGTTCCGCTAACATATAGCCTGTTACCGGAATAGGAGGGGGATGAGGTCGGGGCGGCCGATGCGTTTCAGCTCCGCCATGAGTTGGTTGCGTTGGGTCTTGTCGTACCAGAAGAAGAACTGGCGTTGCGCCTGTTTCTCCCTGTCGGTGCGGGCGGTATAGACCTCCTTCATGGTGTAGGGGTCAATCCCGGTGTAGAAAATCTCGGTACTCAGAGTCATGGGGGTGGGCGTGAAGTCCTGGATCTGCTCCAGCTTGAAATTCAGCTGTTTGGTGATGACTGCCAGTAGGGCCATATCCTGTTCGGTACAGCCCGGGTGGCTGCTTATGAAATATGGTATGAGTTGCTGGTTAAGCCCGCACTCATGGTTTATACGGTCAAAGTTTTTCTTGAACTGCTCAAACTGAATGAACGGAGGCTTGCGCATGAGTTGCAGCACTGAGTCCGATGTGTGTTCCGGTGCCACCTTGAGGCGACCGCTCACGTGTCGGGTTATAAGCTCCCGGGCATACTCAGCGTGTGACTTGTCGGCCTTGGGGTCGGGGTCCCGGTACTGGAGTATGTCATACCGTATGCCGCTCCCTATGCAGGTTTTCTTTACTCCGGGAATATTGTCCGCGGCCTTGTACAGCTCTGTAAGTGTTGTCAGGTCTGTGTTCAGGTTGGGACAGACCTTGGGCGTGAGGCAGGTGGGGCGCTTGCACTTGAGGCATTTGGCCTTGTCCCTACCGCCTGTGCCGTACATATTGGCCGACGGCCCTCCCAGATCCGATACATATCCCCTGAAATCCTCCATGCGGGTTATCTGCCGCAGTTCCCTTATGATGCTCTCCTTGCTGCGGCTTACAATCTGCTTGCCCTGATGGGCCGATATGGTACAGAATGCGCATCCTCCGAAACAACCCCGATGGATGGTCACAGAGTGGCGTATCATCTCGTACGCGGGAATACGCTTGCCCTTGTAACGTGGATGGGGAAGTCGGGTATATGGAAGGTCGTATATGGCATCAAGCTCCTGCGTGGTCATAGGCGGGTATGGAGGGTTAACCACCATGAAACGGCTGCCCATTGGCTGTATAATCCGGGCTGCCTGGATCTTGTTTGACTCCTCCTCTATTACCCTGAAATTGGCAGCCTGGCAGCGCTTGTCAGCCAAACATTTCTCGTGTGATTCCAGTATGCGGTCATCAGGGGTGATTCCGTGAGGCACCTCTTTTGTCATGAACCCTATCTGAGGCAGGTCCCTGATATCATCAGTGCGCCTTTGACTTATGGCATCGGCAATGGCTGTTATTGGTTTCTCGCCCATCCCGTAAATCAGATAGTTGGCCCCGCTGAGTTCAAGGATGGAGGGCAGCAACTTGTCCTGCCAATAGTCGTAATGGGTGAAACGGCGCATGGAGGCCTCAATCCCTCCCAGCACCACAGGTACCTGAGGAAAGAGTCTCTTGAGAGCCTTTGTATATACTATGGATGGATATTCGGGCCGTCCCGTGTGTCGGCCGTCAGGGGTATAGGCATCCTCAGAGCGTAACCTCTTGCCGGCAGTGTAACGGTTCACCATTGAGTCCATGCATCCTGCCGATACTCCGAAGAACAGCCTCGGGGCTCCAAGTTTTCTGAAATCCCGCAGGTCATCCTGCCAGTTGGGCTGAGGAACTATGGCCACCCGCAACCCGTGAGCCTCAAGCACACGTCCTATCACAGCGCTGCCGAACGAGGGATGATCCACGTATGCATCACCACTGAACAGAATCACGTCAAGAGAGTCCCAGCCCAGCCTTTCACACTCCCTGACCGTTGTCGGCAGCCATTGAGCCATAAAATACTTATTTCTGAGGGGCCTCGGAATTCTCCTTGTCCCACTTTTCGTACAGAGCCATCAGGTTCTGGAGTCCGAAGGCCTTCATGTCGCGATGATAAATCACGTCTATGCAGAGGTCCAGTAGCTCCTTGGCGGAGCCTTCAGGAGTGGTGAGCAGAGAGCGTATGTTGAGCTTGAGCTTGTCAAGCGACTGTTCGGTCACTATCCCGTTGCTGTCTATGAGCAGCTGGAAGAGTGAGAACCGGCGGATGGTGCGCAGGTTCTCCTCGGAGACAGCGATGTTTCTGGTGCCGGACTGGTTTGCTTGGATAGTAAACATATTATTGATCAGTTTCAGTTAGTCAGATATTTGAGAATTGAAGCCATAACCCGGGACTGCTCCTTAGGTTTGGTTATGCTCTCGAAGGGGAAGCCCAGGGTCACGCAGCGGTGGTCGCGCCCTTTGTATCCCACTCCGGCGCACAGGCCGGAATCAGAGTAATAGAACAGTTCCTGACCATTGTTCACGGGGCTTATCACATCGGGACGGGTCACGCCGTACATGTATTCGTCGGCCTCACGCTGTATGAGGAAATTGTTCTTCAGGCCTTTGATATCCTGAGAGACCGGGTCCGGCAGAGCTCCTTCCCAACGGTAGTAAAGACAGTTGGAGGTGAAAGATTCGTCGGAAAGGGTGGAGATCATGTCGGCTCCCACGTACGAGCCGCTCGCAAGCAGATAGCCGCCGTTATACAGATACTCCTCAATCCTGCGCTGCAATGACGTGGGGAAGGTGGAATAGTCCTTGTGGAACAGCGTGTCCACGAGTGAGCGTTTCTGTAGTCCCAGAATGAGGTCCACCACCATATAATCCTCCAGCTCCACACTGCCGTCCTGTACGGGCTCACGGCTGCATGAAACGAATGACCAGCCTGCTTCCATGATGGCCCGCCCGTGAATCTCAGGATAGTCGAATGTGTTGCCTGCGAGCAGACGTCCGTTGTACCGGTCATCGCTTATGCCCAGGGATATCTCCTCATCGTAGGCTATAGCCTTACGGTCAAAGATGTATTGAGCACCGCACAGTATGGGTGATTTCATGTACTGCACTCCGGGATCGACCATGATATCGAACCCGAGGGTGGAGTCATTCTCCACTGCGGCCGGTCCTCCAAGACGCTGGAATCCGTTCACCACCAGTACCGTCCCTTTGCTGCCTGCCACAAAACCTGCGGCAAGTGTCTCGGAGGGAAGGCTCTCGCCTCCCTTGTTCACAGCAGTCACCTTGAAGCGGTACAAATGTCCTTTCTCAGGTGTCATGCTGAAACTGTTCTCTTTCACGGGAACTCCGTTGTCAAACCCGTTGTCATCAATGGCGGTATATACTATGTATCCCTCAGGTATGGCGGTAGGCTCCAGAGTGTCAGCAACCGCATGCCATTGGAGTTGCAGTCTTTCAGCTGTTCCTGTGAGCTGCAGGTGTTCTACCGGTAGCGGCTGCACCACATACGGGCGGTCATGCATGAAACTTACGTACCTCAGCAAGGATTTGTATATGGAACGGGACGCCATAAAACGGAAATTGGAATTCAAGGCCAGCTTCATGTCCCAATAGTTCTGGTGCGAGAGCAGTTCAAGCAGCATGGAAAGCACTTGAGGCTCGCGGCTTTCGCAATAATTCCTGTCCCATACACCCCTTATTCCCCATTCCCGTCCGGTGCCGGCCTTAATGTCACGTGTCAGTCCGTCTAATACCATATCGGCCAGGTCACGGCTCACAATGCGGTCGTGACCGTCACCCAAAACTCCCTTGTTAAAGTCAGTGGTACAGATACCTATCGAACCCACTATTGAGTCGCCGTAGCGGTATCCGGCATCGGTGTGGAGGGCGAAATTCAGTTCTATGGGTACTCCCAGTCCGGGATTGGCCGTATTGAAAACCGAACCTCCGGAAATCCAGTTCATCATGTACGGTCTGGTCCATATATCCTCGCGGTAGTCATCGGTTCCCTTGTACTTGCTGTGGATGCTGTCAGGGGCACCGGCAAAACGTGTATAGTACTTTGAACCTATGTTATAACGCTCTATCTCTACATCCAGTCCCTGGCGCGTCTCACGGGCCATTCCGCCTCCAAACCTCACCGCATCGGCATTCACGGTACCTCTCCTGGAACTGCTGTTGTCAAGCGTGACCATACCTTGGGGCGTCTGTCCTGCTTTGAAACGGAATGTGCCTAAATAGAGCCAGGTACCGCCACCCATCCGCTGGTTAACGTGGAATGTAGTGGTGCCGCCCGAGTGGAACACTATGTAACGGGCATCATCCACACGTGTGGGGTCGGACTGATAGGTGACATAGACTGCATAGTCACCGTCCTCAGGGATATCGGGAATCCACATGGCGGTTGACATCACCGTACCCGGTCCGCCTCCTGAAGTGGCGGTCAGTGTCGCCACATTGTTGTCATCAGGACATATACGCAGTGAGTCAGGCAGATAACCGCCTCCTATGCTTGTTGACCATCGGCCATCGGTCCTGAAATCATCACTGAGGGTGGCCTTGACCGTTACGCTGCGGTGCTGCCAGTCACGTTCGCGTGCGGTATAGACCACAGCTCCAGCATTCTCCAGCATGGGAATCAGGAAGGGATAAGCGAATGACTGGGTCAGCAGGTCTTCGTGCGTGCAGTAGAGCGGAGGCCGCTGCCATTCCCAAAGCGTATCACCCTGGTCATAGTAATAACCGTGACTCGGGGTGACGGCCATGTGTATTCCGGAGAGTCCTGATACGGGTGAATAGGGCAGGCTTTCGTTCCGCTTCCATGGGCTTCCGTCATATCTTATGTCATTCCACAGGTTCTCCCGGTTAATCTCTTTTCGGGTCCAGTTGGGAATCATCTGCTCAATGTCGTAATTGTTCGCATGGACTTTGATGTCATATCTCTTCAGTTCATTGGGTAGAGCCTCTCTCACAAAACGGTAGATGGAATCATTCAGTTCACGCCTGAAAAGCTGATAGCTGAAGGGCTGGTTGAAATAGATATCAACAGTACGGTTTCTGGTGCTTATGTCAACCTTCTCAACCCGTATGGGCCTGATGTTGACATCGCTCTGGTATTTCTGGAACTGGTTACGCAGCAGAGTACGCACCTGCGAGCTGTTGGTCTGCGCGGTAGCCACAGAACCAACAGACAGCAAGGCGGCAATAACCACAGCCAAAGCCCTTGTCAGCCTCAACATGAAAGCAACGGACTTTACTTTTTCAACTTGTTGAGCTTGTCTATCACTTGGGTGACGCCTTCATTGAAGTCCTTGTACAGCGTGCGGTAATAGACTTTGGCATTACCCGGTTCAGTATGGCTTATACGCTGTGTGAATTCAGAGTCGAGCTTGAGGAGTTCAACCATAACCTCGTCGGCTGCGGCCTTGTCCGTTCCGGGAACAAGTTCCTTATATATGAGACACTCGGTGAACAGGTCACCTATTACATAACTGATGTCTTTTTTGAGATTTCTGCGACTTGCCATAGTAGTGACGTTTTAGTGGTTCTTGATTCATCAAAGGTAAAGTTTTTTTCGCCGTCGGACAATACTTGTATTTTGATTTTTATCGAAGTTTGCGTATATTCGCACTGAAAAACAAAGATTTGGGTGACAAAACCATTGAGATTGTGCCTGCGATAGACTGGCTCTGCCTGAGGTAGATTCAATTGGCAAGCGGAGTGTTATCTAACAACAAACAGATAATTGTTTAAAAAACGAGATTATTAAAATAAAAACTCATAATGAAATGAAAAGAAATCTATTATTATTCTTAGGAGTTTTCGCCGTTTCGCTTTTAGTTTCATGCGATAAGGAAGAAAAAACAGAAGAACCATTATCAGACCAGATTGCAATAATAAATATCACATCATTTACAGCAAATGTCTCTGGTAGTATTGATGGTATATCTTCTAATGATATGTTGTCTGGTACATGCGGTGTCCTCTATTCCAATGAAATGAATGCAGTTGACGCTTTCAACTCATGGGCGGAAGGGAACGACAATGCCGACTGTCAGATCTATTCCCGCGCCCGTGTGAACTCGGACGGAAGCCTGACGAGCCAGATTGAAAGGCTCAAGCCGGAAACCACCTACAGCTACTGCCTTTTCTACAAATCAAAAAGCGGCAAGAAACGTGCCATCAGCTCGACGGGTTCATTTACTACAAAACCGTTCAATCCTGAAGTCATAACTGCCGATGCCGCTGAGGTACGTTATTTCAATGCAAAAATCAATGGTCAAATCAAGGTTGATGCCGAGGACCTGAAACTATGCAAAACAGGCATTATGCTTTCTGACAACCGGAATGATCTCCCGGCTGGAACTGTTTTCGATGCAAATGATATTGCCTCTGACGGCTCGTTCACAGCCTCTTTCAGCAAGCTCAACCACAGCACTGACTATTATTACAGGACCTATCTCTATGTTGAGCATGTTGATTACAAGTCATACGGTGAGATAAAAAGTGTCCAGACCCGGAATGTGGATGAAATGGCGGTTGACATGGGCTTGAGCGTGAAATGGGCCAGTTGCGACTTCATGGCACAGACCCCTGATGAGGATGGAGAGTGCTATGCATGGGGAATGAACAAATCATTCAGGAAAGGTTCCCTTGACAACTACACATATTATTCTAACGGCTCGTACATTGATATAGGTCAATCCATCTGCGGCAACCCGGATTATGATGTGGTTACTCAGGTCTATGGAGGCAAATGGAGAATGCCTTCCGACAGTGAGGTGAAGGAACTGTTTGATAACTGCACTCTGGAGCCTCTTCAATCCGATGGTTATGGTAATGCAACATCTCTGTTGTTCAAGGCAAAGAACGGAGCGTCATTCAAAATGAATGTAATGTCTTTAAGGTACACAGCTAGTGCCCAGACATCAACTAACAAGGCTGCAATGAGATGGACCGGGACTATGTCTGAAACGGATGATGGCAAAGCTTATGTTTTCCAGACCGGAGAGTTGAAATACCTTCCCCTCACAACAAATCGTTATGAGGAGTTGTGCATCAGGCCTGTATGCGATTATTAACCTTTCAGAAATCCTTGTCCATCACGTAGGGGATACCGGAAGCCGTTATGCCGGCTCCTGAAACATGGAAGTCATGTGTATATGAATTGTTGTAGAACTCAACATGCGCATGTCCCTGTTCATCGGTAATCACGTTGGGGTTCCAGTAAAGGGTGCGGCGGTGATCCACATCACCGGGTACTGCGCCTGATGGGTATTGTGGGGAATAGAAGGCCGAAGGAGCTGTGAACCCCTGGAAGGTGGTCTGCCGCTTGCTTATGTCCATAAGTTCGTATGAATCCTTCATATCATCGGGGTCTTTCAAGGTGATGTCGACCAAATGGAAGAACCGTCTATTTGATTCGATTTTTGCATTCATTGTATATATAGAATCTATCTCACGCATCTTGTTATGTATGACCTCACCTATCAAATTGATCTCTTTCAACGGGAGGAGTCCGTCAAACACATATATATTCTTTATGTTCTCCATGTCAAGATGCATCACATTAGTGGCTTTCAGAATGTTCAGGTCCTTGCAATGAACCAGGAACACCGTCTCGTCAAAAGTGTATGTCCTGCCGGTCTTGTCAAGCAGATAACCGAACAGGTCCGTTGTGAAGTCCGCATTGTCAAGCATCTCATCGGTATCCGCCTGAATGTCATATTCCTTGAAAGTGTCATAATCCACGAACATGCGCTTCTCTTTGATGACGACATCCGGAAGGATGTAGCTGTCCCCGATTCTTGTCCAACTTAGGTTCTCAGGATCATCTTCTTCCTCGTCATCGTTTCCGAGATTCTCCAGCTGGGATAAGGTGTAAACCCTTACACCGGAATGTGCATAGTCAGTACTCTGGTCAATTACCTCCGGCAGCATTGATTCCTCCACGGAAATCTTCCTGGGCTTGGGCCGGATGGAGCGTTCCAGCAGTATCTTCAGGTCTGTTCCGTTGATACGGCTCCACGGAGCCCCGTTTGTCCACAGGCGCAAGTCCGCCTTCCCGTTGAAATCCGAGACGTTGAACCCGAAATAGCCGCCTTGGGCGCTATTGGTGGAGAACAGCTCCACACCGTCCCATTCGGGATGCTCCACTATACCAACCACCCCCATGCCATCAAGCTTAATGTCAAGGAAAGGGGAGAGTATCCAACCGTTGACTGACAGGCTGTCTTCAAGCCTGTGGACTTCTCGGAAATTAGTTTGGCCCGTCATGATTTTCCAGTCATAGCGTTCCCAGCCCTGTACAAGCATCAGCAGGTCAAGAGCCTTCTCATGGACACTGTCATCCTGTTCGAAATAGTATTCAGGCTTATGGATATAGCCTTTAAGGTCCGATGTGAGCAGCAGATCCGTCCTAAGGTCATTCTGATATACTGTGGTAAAGCTGTTCCTGTCACGTACTGACAGGCATATCCTGTCACGGAAAGGCTCACCGTTGTAGGTGAGGTCTATGTCTAAGCCTATCTTCTCGAACGGATGATAGTAGGACTTGTCTTGCATGATGCTGATTTCGGGCGTGATGCGGTTGCCTTTATGGTAGAACATACGTGATGACAGTACTTTCCCGTCAGTGTTGTACATGAGGACCTGGCACACCCCTTCAGGTAGATTTTCAAGCGGGATGGAGATGTAGCTGACAGCTGTTACCAGCTTATCGTTAATTTCCCTATAATCATATATCTCCCCGCGGCAACTCAGGACAAGACCTAAATTGACGTTCTTGCCGGACTGGGGCCTTATGCAGGTGACCAGCAGGTTATCACCAGGCTCATGACTGAGCCTTAAGGCGTAACCGTCTCTCTCGGCAGCAGGAAGCTTGAAGGTGTAATCTTTTCCTTTGTAGTTGACTGATATGCTGTTCTTGGTTCCAGTAGGAGTAATGTGGAAATCACCCATGCCGTCATGAAGAGTGCTGAACGGCAGAGTATCATTGACGGTTCCTTCCACATGAACGCCCATCCCGTCCGCACCGACAGCCTTGAATGCCACACGACAATCTCTGCCTATGATAATATTGCCGCCTTCAGGATAGAAGCTTATGTTCAGTTCATCCAATGGCTTGGTCCTGATGCGTTTCTGCTTTCTGGCTTGCTTGTAAGGCGACAGTTCCGTACTGCTGATGAGAGGTTTCTGAGGGTCCTCGGGCCTTTTGAAAACGGGTATTATTCTGGAAAAGATGTTTTTCTCCTGAAAATTGAGCATAAACATGGTATAGGCCCTAATCTCATAAAACCCGCTCTCGAGAAATGATTGCCCCCTTAATGTCTCCGTCAACCCGGAATTGCTTTCCACCAGGTCAATCTTGCCGTCGGCCTGTCCTGCTGTGACTTTAAGCTTCTGCCGGAGCAATAGTGTTCCGTCGGCGGTAAGAAGTTCCACATAAAGGACCCTGCTCGTAGCTCTGCTATGGTCTTTGGCATTCACAACGTACGCCTTGAACCAGACTGTCTCTCCTTGGTAATAGCTGGTGTTGTCAAACTGCAGATAGACTTTCTCCTGTGGATATATCTCATTGAACTGGTGGTAATTGCCGGCATAACGCATCAATGTTCTCTGGGCATGAGAACGTGCGCGAATGCCCAGAACCTGGGCCTCGGATTGTACGGCTGTCAGGGACAGTGCGATGAATGATACCGACAAGGCTACAGATCGTATGTGGCGGGACAGATTCATAGGGCAACAATCGGATAAATGTTGTTTACATTCCAAACTTACACAAAATCTACTGATTTTACGCCTGTTAAGATAAAAAACTGCTACCAATACATTTTCTTCCTGACTTGAAGGCGGATATCCGGCACTTCTTACGTGCTGGATGAGGATTTCTGAATAATCGTCAATAGCCCGAATCAAGAATGTACGGTGTGCCACTTGCCGTTATTCCGGCGCCGCTTATGCTGAACCTGCGGCTGAAGGAGTTGTTGTAGAACTCCACCCGGGCCTCTCCGTTCTCATCGGTTATAACGTTGGGGTTCCAGTAGAGAGTGCGACGGTAATCCACATCGCCCGTGACCGGTCCGGTGGGATAGGAGGGGCCGTAGAACTCCACCGCTTCGGAGAATCCCTGTATCATTGTGGTCCTGTTGCCCAGGTTCCTTATCTCAGCTCCTGTGGGTAACTCATATTCCTCCTTGAGCAGAACATCAATCAGATGATATGTTTTGCTTGACCCGCGGGCTTCTCCGGATGCGTCCATATCCATCATCTCCATAAAATACTGGGTGTCCAGTTGTTGTCTTTTCTTTTCGTTGAGCAGGGGAACAAGAGGAAATATGTGGGGCTTGGTCATGGGTTCATCATAGACCAGGATACTCCTGACGTACATCATGTCGATTGAGTTCGGCTCATCAGAATTCGGGTCATTGGGAATGATGATATTGTTCGGGACTTTGTCCTTGTAATGGACATACCAGAAGATAGGTTTAAAGAAATGATATCCGCAATTGATGAGATACCCCCTCAGGTCAGTGGTGTATTCACCCTTGTCAAGTTCCTGATAAGTCTCTTTTTCCACATTCCAGGCCTTGAACGTGTCATAGTCTATGAACTGGCGCTTGGCTACTATGTCCACCTCGTCAAGCAGTATGCCCTCCTCAACGTCAATCACCGTATCCAGCGTGTCCTGTGGCTGTGCTTCGGCGGACTTGGCAGCCGTCCGGGATTTCCCGCCCTTCTTTGTCTGAATCTTTTCCTGCTCGCTAATGGCTCTCGGCTCAGGTACGTCAGTATAGTCAAGCTTTATCCTGGTACTGGTTTCATATTTTATCTTGCCGTTCCGTTTTTGTGAGGTGAGCTTTATGGACATACGTGCCCAGTTGTAGAAATCGCTCAGGTCGAACCCGAAGTATCCCGTCGTGTCCGTGGTGTATTGGAATGACTCGAATGCGGTCTTGTCATCATGCGGCGTGACTGTAGCCATTACGTTGATGTCCGACACAGGTTTATGTCTGGCGTATGAGAGTATCTGCCCGTTCACGTTCAGGCTATCCTCCACCCTGTAACGCTCCCTGAATCCCGCCTGTCCGGTCATGACCTTCCACTCGTAACGCTCCCATCCCTGTACCAGTGTAAGCAGGTCAAGAGCCGCACGATGCACGCTGTCACCGCTCTCCATGTAATAGTCCGGATTGTGTATGTAGCCTCTCAGGTCCGATGACAACAGCAGGTTCGACAAGAGGTTGTCCCCGCTGCCCGTGCCGTAATCGGCCGCATCCCTCACCGAGAGGCAGAAACGGTCCTTGAGTGGATTGCCGTCCTGACCTGTGAGCCTCATGCGCAACACCTCCCGCGAGAAGGGGCTGCGGTTCAGGCTGTCAGGGAATATCTCTATGGAGGGTGGCGTGAACGCCGTGTTGTTGTGGAAGAAACTGCGTGAAGAGAGAATCTCGCCCTTCTTGTTGTAGAGGGTTATGCGGCACACTCCTATAGGCCAGTCTGCGGCGTTGATGTCCGTGCTCACGCTGTCCTGTCCCTTCACCTTCTCAAAGTGTATGAGCTCGCCCCTGCAGGTCACGGAGATACCCAGCTCGTTCTCCTTACGGTCCCGTGTGCGGTATATGTCGGCATGAACGTTGCTGTCATCCTTCATGGTGAGCAACATGGAATAACCGCTCCTCAGGGCCGACGGCAGGCGTACTCTGCGGCTGTTGCCGGACTCGTCAGTAAACTCTACGCTCTCAGCCGATATCCCGGTTGGTGTAGTGATGAACGAGCCCATTCCATCATGTACAGTAGCTGTCCGGCCCGTTCCGTCAGGCAGTGTGAGCGTTCCTGAAAGAGGAAGGCCGGAATCATCGGTAGCCTTGAATGCCACGTTGCCTCGCAGTCCCCGTATCAGGCTGCCGCCCTCCGGATAGAATGCCAGGTTTATCTTACGGTTTCCGTGTTCATCATCTTCCCGTATGGGTTCCAGCTCCAAGGCCGTATTCTTTGGTTGGGTTTTGATGGTGCCGGAATCGAAATCACCGTCCTTCTTGGGTTTGGATAGGACAGGCAGCACCCTTGAGAAGAATGATTCAGGGCTGAAATCAAACATGTTCTGTGTATAGGCCCTCACCTCATAGAAACCGCTGGGGTAGTTCACCATACCACGGAGCGCCCGTGACTGTGAGGTGGACTGGTCCATAAGAACGAACGCCCCGTCACACTGTCCCGCCACAATCTTGAGCTTGAGCTGCTCCACAATCAATCCTTCAGGCGAAAGCAAATCCACATACAGCACCTTGCTGGGGGCACGTTGCAGAGTGGTGGCATTGGTCACGAAAGCCTTGAACCATATCACCTCACCCTGGAAATAGGCGGTGTTATCGAACTGCAGATAGACTTTCTCCTGAGGGAACTCGCGGTTGAACTGGTGTATGTTGCCCGCAAGGTGCATCAGCGTGTCATCGACAGCACCTTGTCCACTGGCGGCAGGAGTGATTCCTGCTGCAAGCAAAAATGCTAATGCCGATGTCATGATTGCTCTATTCATACATCAATCTTAGGCGGGGATGATGAAACTGATGGCCTGAGAGATTATTTCGATGCGGAAATCCTGGCCGGACAGCATCTCGCCGTCAAGACACAGCTCTATTGTCTCGTCGCTGTGCACCCTCACTACTTTTGACTGCCGGTATATGAAGTGCCTGCTGGCCTTGGGGTCATCCAGATGTGTCCCTAATGTATAGAACTTGAGCAGGCCGAGGAAGGTGAGCAGGGTGGTGGTCTTGCAGTATCCCACCTCTATGAGTCCGTCATCGTTCTTGGCGCGGGGTGAGCAGAAGAACTCGCCTCCCACGTGGTTATTATTGCCGAGAGTGCACAGGAGCATGCGTTTGTCAGGATTGAGCTCTTCACCGTCGGCACGGACTTTGATACGGTTGAAGCGTCCGCAGAATATGGCTTTGGCTATGCCCCAGCGGTAGGGGTTCTTCCAACCTTTGCGGCTCAGGCGGTTAGCGGTGGACGCCACTACGGAATCGAAACCGAAATTGCACACGTTTATGGAGTAACGGTCACCGTTCACCTCCATAATGTCAATCTTGTGGGGTGTCCCGTTCACCAGGTTCCTGATGCTCAGGAAATCCTTGTCCTTGTAGTATTTTATGAAATCATTGCCGCTGCCGTAAGCCAGGACGGCCAGGTGTTTGTTAGTGGCTCCCACCATTCCTGTGGCCACCTCGTTAATGGTGCCGTCACCTCCGCAGGCCACAAAGCAGGTCTCTTTGTCAGGATGTTCGGCACAATACTCCTTCACGAAAAGGGTGGCGCTTTTCTCAGCGGTTGTCCTGTATATCTCAAATTCTATGGGTTTGTCCAGTTGCCTGATGTCGGCTTCTATCTTGTAGGCGTTCCCGGCTTTGCTGGGCTCGTCATTGATGATAAAACAGTAATACATTATTATCTGCTTATTGTTAACAAATGTACAAAGATAATTATTTTTGAAACTTAAGTGTGCTTAGTTTGTAGGGTTGCGCATTTTTGACGAAATTTGCGTCACTTTTACTATTACAAGGAGTATTAATAATTACATAAATCGAAATGAGTACAAAAAGCGCATTACAGATTGCACGTGCCGCTTATCAGCCTAAACTTCCCAAGGCTCTCCGCGGTGCTTTGAAGGCTGTTGAGGGTGCTCCCACACAGTCAGTAGCTGACCAGGAAGAGGTTAAGAAGCTCTTCCCCAACACTTACGGCATGCCGTATCTCAAGTTTGAGCCGGCCAATGGTGACGTTGCCAAGAAGGCTCTGAACGCAGGTGTTATCCTGTCAGGCGGTCAGGCTCCCGGCGGACACAACGTTATAGCAGGTCTGTTTGACGGCCTCAAGAAGCTCAACCCTGCCAACAAGCTGTACGGTTTCATCCTGGGCCCCGGCGGTCTGGTTGACCACAACTATATGGAACTCACAGCCGATATCATTGACGAGTACCGCAACACCGGCGGTTTTGATATCATCGGTTCAGGCCGTACCAAACTGGAAAAGAAGGACCAGTTTGACAAGGGTCTGGAGATACTGAAGGCTCTTGACATCAAGGCTCTGGTTATCATAGGCGGTGATGATTCAAACACCAACGCATGCGTTCTGGCCGAGTACTACAAGGCTATCGGCGCTGGTGTACAGGTTATCGGCTGCCCCAAGACCATTGACGGTGACCTTAAGAACTCTGAGAT
>JAFZKR010000068.1 GCA_017551845.1 Bacteroidaceae bacterium | reverse complement strand
CCCATATCATGCGCCAGGTCAATGTACTCCTTTACCTTTTGGAAATCCTTAGAGCTGTGGTTGTACGCCCAGTATATCCATGATGAAACGCCGGGTTTGATCCATGATTTATCCGTCAAAGTACCGTTTCCGGCGACATCAGTTACCAGCGTTGATTCAACAATATCGGCCAAGTCACCTATTATAATAATTCTCCACGCATGAACATCGCTTTCATCAACGTCAGTATAAGTCACTGTGTAGTTCTCACCCTCACAAGTAATGTATGAGCAGCTGTTGCCGTGATTGATTCCTGATTCAGTTATCAGTCCAAACAATCCGTCACCATATTCAACAAGGGCCGGATAATTATATTTTCCTTTTGCAGCTGATGTGCTCTCCGGGTAAAAACCCTCATAATCAGTTTTCTGACGCTGCAGCCAGCGTTTTGCTCCATCAGGAATCACGTATGACACGTTCTCCCGGCCATCGTTATAGCGGAACGCCACACCGTCATTCGAAACACGGATCAGAAGATTCCTGCCGTCAGGCTCAGTGCATGTCATTACCCTGTAAATATATGAGCATTCCTTGCGTTTGCCTGAAATCATCCCGTACTTTTCCTCAATAGTCTCCCTGATATGAGAGCATTCAATCCAATTGCATACCCCCAGTCTGACCGTCTGGACTACCTTCTTATTATACTTAATAGTCATGGTGCTGTCATCAACTATCACGCAGATCTTCTTGTCAGGCGAGTAAACCTTAGCTGACCTTGTATTACAACCCACAAGAAGCAATGCCCCCAGTAACATTACGAATGGAAACCAACTTTTTCTCATATTCATTTTCAGGCTAGTTCTGCAAATATAAGTCTTTTGCCATTCATTCCTACAAAAAATGGGAACCATAGGCTCCCATTTTTGTCGGAATGAGGCGACTCGAACGCCCGACCCCTACGTCCCGAACGTAGTGCGCTACCAACTGCGCTACATTCCGATCTTTGTCGTTAAGACAGTGCAAAGGTAAGCGTTTTTTTGATGATACGCACTTTTTTATGCTCAAAAACTTGCCGGACTTAAAAAAGTACGTATCTTTGCACCCGCATTTGTGACAAATGTTTCCGGTGTCATAGCTCAGATGGTAGAGCAAAGGACTGAAAATCCTTGTGTCCCCGGTTCGATTCCTGGTGACACCACATAAAACCACTCCACAATTCATATGGAGTGGTTTCGTTTTTTATTTGAGTTTATTTCTGTTATCAGAAACAATTTGTTTATTTTTGGACAGTATTGCATAAACAGAGAATGAACATCAAATAACATTATGAAAAATTTTTCAAGAATTCTGCTGTTTTCAGCCTGCCTGACAGTAATGACAACCTTCAACAGTTGTTTGGATGAACAGCATCCCGGTACGTATTATACGTTCACAGGTGAGACTATCGCAGATTTCCTGAGTAACAGGGAATCATATTTCAGCAGTTTCATTGAAG
Source organism: Bacteroidaceae bacterium (assembly GCA_017551845.1). The sequence goes on along the minus strand of JAFZKR010000068.1, from coordinate 18,430 downwards.
TACTGAAAAAGGCCGGACTTTGGGGTGAGATGCGAACTTACGGCGATTACACTTGTTTGGCTCCCACCAATGATGCCATTGACATTTTACTTGCAGAAAAAAAACTGTCGGATGTATCGGATCTTTCAATCGAACAGTGTGACACAATAGCCCGGACACACATCATGGCCAACGGATTCTACCTTGCTGATGTAATAGAAGGATCGTTGCCATATCCGAACATGCTTGACAGATATCTTATCTACACTTGTGATTCTACCGAGACACCCGAAGGTGATAAAAAGTTAATATACAGAATAAACAGATCCGCTATTATCATTGAAAGGGATGATACCCTTCAGAATGGTGTAATGCACATAGTTGACCGTGTAATACAACCCAGTAATTCTTTCCTGCCTGATATCATGAAGGAAGATTCTACGATAAGCATTTTCTATCAGGCTTTGATAGCAACAGGACTCAACGACTCTCTTGTCAAGCACATGGACCCGAGGTATAAAGAACCCGGACTGGATTCATGTACGACAGGATACTATAGAGAGGTTACCTCAAGCGGTGAAAGAGAGAACAAGATTTGGCCGGCCAAACGCTATTTCAAGTTCACAGCCTTTGTAGAGCCTGATGAGATATATAAATCACACGGCATCAATAATCTTGAAGAACTTGCCGCCTACGCAAAAGAGATTTACGACGAGTCTTACCCGGACGACGCTTTCCAGTATGATGATGATTACACAAACCGCAAAAATCCGCTCAACAGGTTCATATCATACCACCTTCTGCCATACGGACTGAACTATAATGATATGAATATTACAGATCCACAGATTGTGAGAAACTGCATCAAACCTGCGGAAATTGATATGGAAGATTTCTTCGAGACCTTAGCTCCACATACAATTATGCGTATCAGTACCCCTCACTATAATGGTAATACCCATCCTTTCATAAACAGGAAAGGACCGGCCAAGGAGGTTCAGATACGTGGCGCACAGGTTTTATCTCCTTCGCAGGGTTTTTTGGATCAAACCGCCCTTAACGGTCAGTATCATTATATTGATGACATTATTTCTTACAGCAAGGATACCCGCGAGAATACTCTGAACACCAGAATCCGGATTGAAAGCGGTACTTTGTCACCCGATATTGTCAATTCAGGTGCCAGAACACGTCCGGTAGGCAGCATCAGATATGCAACCTGTTTCAAGGCCGGCTTTCTTGAAAACTTCACATATAAGGAAGAGGTTCCCGTAGTATTCCGGAATCTGGCCGGGACTTACAACTGTTATTATGGAGGCGAACTGGTAATGGAAGGTATCTACGATGTTACCATGAAGTTGCCGCCGGTACCCATAGGCGCGACATACGAGATACGTCTGTCATATTACGCCAATGAGGGACGCGGAGTGTCTCAGATTTATCTGAACGACGTTCCTTGCGGTATTCCTCTTGATTTACGTCTGACCGGTGACAGCCCGAAAGTGGGCTGGATAAGTGATTCTGAACTTGGCGATGAGGAATCAATCCAAGCCCTTGACCATGCAATGCACAACCGAGGGCTTATGAAGAGCATTGACAGCTATCAAGGTTGGGATGTTCAGCGTGACAGGACCAACATGTTGCGCAAAATCTTGGCTACCGAATACTTGGAACCCGAACGGGATTATTATCTGCGTATCAGACAGGTTCTGGACAACGACAGGACGACCTTCCAGACAGACTGTATCGAAATTGTTCCCAAGAGCATTTTCCAGGGTGAAATACCGGAGGATCTTCACTGATCTGTACTACTCATTCTGATTTTGCACTATCTTTACAATATCATTGAACTATTTCTATGGTTGATTATGAATATAAATAGCATTATGGCCGATCTGGAGCGTCGTCATCCAGGTGAAAAAGAGTATCTGCAGGCTGTACGCGAGGTACTTATCAGTGTAGAACCGGTATATAACCAACATCCCGAGTTCGAGGATGCCAAGATTGTGGAACGTATGGTGGAGCCAGACCGTATCTTCACCTTTAAAGTGCCTTGGACCGATGATCAAGGTGAGATACACGTCAATACTGGCTATCGTGTTCAGTTCAACAATGCCATAGGACCTTATAAAGGCGGTCTCAGGTTCCATTCATCCGTGAATCTGTCAATTCTGAAGTTCCTGGGATTTGAGCAGACTTTCAAGAACGCCCTCACCACCTTGCCTATGGGCGGCGGCAAGGGTGGCTCCGATTTCTCTGCACGTGGCCGTTCCGCAGCTGAGATTGAGCGTTTCTGCCACAGTTTCATGCTGGAGCTATGGCGCAACATAGGCCCTGATACCGATGTCCCGGCCGGTGATATAGGTGTTGGTGCCCGTGAGATAGGCTATCTGTACGGCATGTACAAGAAACTGGCACGCGAGAACACAGGCGTACTTACAGGTAAAGGACTCACCTTCGGAGGTTCAAAGATCCGTCCGGAGGCTACAGGATTCGGTGCACTCTACTTCCTGCGTCAGATGCTGGCCGACCGCAGTGACACGCTTGAGGGTAAGACCATAGCGATAAGCGGATTCGGCAATGTGGCTTGGGGAGCCGCCAAGAAGGCCACCCAGCTGGGCGGAAAGGTGGTTACACTTTCAGGGCCGGACGGTTTCGTTTATGACAAGAACGGCCTGAACGATGAAAAGATTGCCTACATGCTTCAGCTCCGCGCCACAAACAATGATGTCATTGAACCATACGCCAGAAAGTTCGGTGCCGAGTTTTATGCAGGACGCAAGCCTTGGGAATGCAAAGTCGATATTGCTATGCCTTGCGCCACACAGAACGAGCTCAACGGCGATGATGCCGCACAACTTATCAAAAACGGTGTCAAGTATGTGGCTGAGGTCTCCAATATGGGATGTACCCCTGAGGCTCTCGATGCCTTCATCGGTGCACGTGTACTGTACGGCCCGGGTAAGGCTGTGAACGCAGGCGGTGTGGCCACATCGGGCCTTGAGATGACTCAGAACGCCATGCACATATCATGGTCGGCCGATGAGGTTGACGCCCGGCTTCACACTATCATGTCCGATATACACGAACAGTGTGTAAAGTACGGCACCGAACCTGACGGCTACGTGAACTACATGAAGGGAGCCAATATAGCCGGCTTTATGAAAGTGGCTCAAGCTATGCTCGAACAGGGCTTTCTTGGATAATCCGGAACAGACCGGTCAAAAACATATACCGCATTATGAAAAGGACTCTTTTTACAGCTCTTCTGCTGTTCTTTTCCCTTTCCGCAATGTCACAACGCGGAATGACTCAGCCCAACTGGAGTAATGAGATTACGGGCGAATATGATATTCCGGGTGTACCTGAATGGGCACAGAATGCCGTATTCTACCAAATCTATCCGCAGACTTTCTGTGACAGTGACGGTGACGGAATAGGTGATTTGAATGGTATCATCAGCAAGCTGGACTACGTTAAGAGCCTGGGGGTGGATGCCATCTGGATCAACCCTTTCTTTGAGTCCCCCTTCTATGATGCGGGATATGACGTATCGGACTACTACAAGGTGGCACCGCGATACGGCACCAATGATGATGCCCGCCGGCTTTTTGCCGAAGCTCACAAACGCGGCCTGAGGATTCTGTTTGACTACGTGATAAGCTATACCTCAATGGAACATCCGTGGTTCCAGGCATCAGCCCGCCAGGATACCAACAAATACACCAATTATTATATATGGACTGATAATATCTGGGTGGATCCTCCACGTGAGTTCGCATCATCGTTCATTAAGGGTTACGGTCAGCGCAACGGCCAGTATATGCGTAACTTCTATTACAGCCAGCCTGCCCTCAACTTCGGATTCTCCAATCCTGACCCCAATCAGAAATGGCAGCTACCCACTGACCATCCCGATGTGCTGGCCATGCGTGAGGACCTCAAGAACGTGCTCCGTTTCTGGATGGATATGGGGGCCGACGGTTTCCGTGCCGATATGGCAGGAGCACTTGTCAAGACCAGCCAGACAAGAGGCAACGCCCAGTTCTTCAACACGCAGGAGAACGCCACCAAACTCTTCTGGCGCGAGATACGCGACCTGCTCCGGGAAGAGTACCCTGATGCTTTCATGGTTGCCGAGTGGTCATCGCCCGTAGAGGCGCTGGATGACTGCTTCCACGTGGATTTCTTCCACTGGTTCAACGGCTACAATGATCTTTTCCAGAAAGAGAGCTGGCGTATTTTGAACGGTGTGAGTGAAGGAAACAGCTATTTCGATGCCGATGGAAAGGGCAATATCACCGATTTTCTGGCCAGTTACATGAACCAGTACTCCCGCACCAAGGGCAAAGGTTACATAAGCCTTCCGCTGGGCAATCACGACAATGCCCGTTTAGGCAACAGACGCACGGACAAAGACCTGGAGATAATATACGCTTTCGGTTTCACTATGCCCGGAGTACCGTTCATCTATTACGGCAATGAGATTGGCATGAAACAGTTGCCTGAGGAGTGGCCGCAAGTGGAAGGTGCATACCGTCCGCGAAACGGTGCCCGCACCCCCATGCAGTGGACTCCAGGCAAGAACCTGGGCTTTTCAACCGCCAGCCCCGACAAGCTCTACCTGCCGGTTGACCCGGCACCCGATGCACCCAATGTGGAATCACAGGAGTCCGACCCGAACTCACTGCTTAACCGTACACGCAAACTCATTGCATTGCGTAAGAATGAACCGGCACTTGCCAACTATGCGGAATTCGTGCCTATCTATGCGGAGCGGAATGCCTATCCTTTTGTTTATGCCAGAGCTGCCGGAGATGATGTCGTACTGGTCATGCTTAACCCGCGTGCTGAGACATCGGATGCTACTTTTACCGTTAACGTGCCTTTCCGACGCACCAAGCTTCTTATGGGCGACAAGTTCAAGATTCAGCACAAAGGGAACAGTGTAACGATTAATATGCCCGGACAATCATACGCCATAATTAAACTGCTCAGATAACTGAAGGTCTAATCCTGCTCATTCTTCCTTAACCATATTCTTGAAGGACTCACCGAATATCAGGTATCCTGTATTGCCTGCTATGGTTCCTTCGTTCTGTCCCCAAAGGAATGGCCAATCGTCATAGTTCTCGAAATGGTCAGGCTTACGGAAAAGCAGTCCGGGAGCCACATTGCCCGGAATGAATGAGAAGTCCGCTCTGTTGTTACCATAGAAAACAGCCTTGGGACGAGCTGCACCTACGGTTGCCACAAGGGAATAGTTATGGTACGGATGGCATCCGAACATGAATGCGGCAGCCTTGAAAGCATAACTCTTGTCAATTATGTCAGGGTAATAGAGATTAGCGAAACATGCTGTGGTTCCGAAGTTTACCACTGCTCCGCTGCCGGCCCAGTTACCCTCGCCTATGGGCACCCCGTAAGGGTTGTTCTGCTCAAAATTGTCCATATACTCCTTGAACTTGACTACATAAGGACGAAGTTTCTCCTTGTACTCGCTGTCCATATACGGAATGGCATCCATAGCAGTACGAATGGAACCACTGGCATTGCGCTCAAGTGCCGGCCATATCTGTTGTTCGAATGTTTCCAGATATGAACTTTCGCCTGTAGAGACATAGAGCTGCAGGTTGGTTGACATGTTGCCGGCATTACGATTGCCGCCTCCACCGCCTCCGTTGCGTCCCTGCCCACGGTTAGCCATAAGCTGTGTAGCCTCCGCCATGAGTCTCTTAGACTGTTCAAGGCATCTCTTTGCCAAATCATCGTTATAACCTGTAAGCACACGGCTTGCGGCAGCAAACATGGTGGCGGCATTGAAATCCTGGTTCGGGTTGCGGTTAGTGAATGCCCACATGTCATCCGGAGTGCCGCTTGACTTGCCGTCGGCCGACTTGGTATATTTGGGCAGACTGGGATCATAATGCAGTCCATCAGTAATGGCAGCGGCATCACCCAGATGATGATAGTTGTCCAGAACCGAATTGGAAAGCGTCTGGGACATAAAACCTATGTTCTCTGCCTGAGCCAGAAGATTAAGCACTCCATGTTCTATGTATTGCAGTATATCAGGCTTTCCGTCCGGACGATGGAGATCAACATACCGTTGCTCCTCACTCACGAACGTCTCGTCACGAAGCGGCTTGAAAAGTTCCCAAGCCGATACCAGATTCGACACCACGCTGATGTTGGAACCCGTCTCGATATCAAAGTCACCCGCATCGAAATAACCCCCCACATTCAGGCCTGGAATCAGTTCGTAAGGCTTATACTTGGTATTGGTGTTAGGCCCTTGGGAGTGCAGGTCAAAATGATCGCTTTGGGGAGCCTGGAGATATCCCTCCTTGAAGGGCTCACCATGCCAGATGCGGTATGCCTCGTTAACCGTCATGTGGTTCATGTGAATGGGTATCCATACATCACTTGTGGCATCGGTAATCCAGTTATAGACGGACTTGTCGATTATGAAATTACCTGTCTTGTAATCACCGTACCGGATGAGATAGACACCTGGTTCAGTTACTGAGCTGAAGTCAAATTTCACATAGTTGTATTTGTAATATTCACCCCATACATCAGTCTTGCCCGAATAAACCAGCTTCTCACTTCCGTCATCCATTATCCTGTAAATGGAAGCCTTGGGGAGGGGTTTATCCATCTTGTCAAGCTCGATGACCGCCACCTTGGGCTGCGAGGGGATGTATCCCACTTGCGAGAACCCTATGTTAGGCTCCCTTATCCAACCTGGAACGGAATTAGGCTCCACTCTCCATGTGATCACCTTGCCTGTCTTGCCGGCAGGAAGTACGGAACGCAATACGAACCAGCCGTTCTGCGCTATTATACGTCCATCATAAAGTTCCAGAAGAGCGTCATCCGATGATATCTTTATCATACGCTCAGGAGCATCAGGAGCTATCAGGATACTGTGGCCCATCTCAAGCGGCAGGGGATCCACGAACTGGTCAGTACCGCGGTCATCGTATGTCCTGAACCCTTTGAATTGCCTGGGTTTCTCACTGTTAGGACGAGCCACAGTATTGCTCACGGCATAACGCGGGAAACGGTTGGGACGACCATCCATAATATAAGCCTTGCCCCAATACTGTGAAGGGAGAAACTCCAGATTGAATCCGGCGTCGCCTGCCAGAACCTCCGGAACCGGTTTGTCTAACCATACGGATATCTCTACGGCCTTACCCTGTGCCGTGACTGTAACACGTGAATCAAAGTCATAGTCATTGTAACGCATGGCCACTTCGATAGTGCCTTTCTCAATATCAACATTGCGTGAAGGAGATGCAGGGACCAGATCCCACTGTTCAGGCGTCTTGGAGAGACGGACAGCACCGCCCTGAACAGTTCTCACTCCATGATGGATAATCTCGATTCCTGAGTTTTTCTCATCATTGAATCCGCCGGAAAATGTATTACTGAAAACCAGGACATTCACTCCCCGTTCCTCAAAATACTCCTTGTCGTTGATTTTGAACCCTGTTTCGGGTGTTTCGTTGCATGCTGCATACAGTAATATTGTCAGACTGACAAACAAAAATCTTTTCATAAGGGTTAGAGTTGACTTTATTTTTAAATGCGTTTTGATTGACGAAAATACTGACTATTTCCTTTATAACAAAGAAATTATCCTGTTCTTTTTAATATGACCCGTTACGACCCTTGGCGTATCAGCGTATTTTTTGGAGGAATGATTCCAGAGCCTGGTTGCGCTGCTGCTCAAACTCCAGAGCCTGAGGTGTGCCGGGATTAAGAATCCTGTGTTGCATCATAGAGCGTAGTTTCCCAGCCTCGGCCAGCAGAGGACGGTCGCTGTCGGCCAACACAAAATCCATAAAACGCTCAAAAACATAATCAGCAGCCTGCTGAGTGGGATGCATCATGTCATCGGCATAGAAACGGTAGTCGCGAAGTTCATCAATCAGAATCTCATATGCCGGGAAATAGTGTGCGTTAGGAAAACGGTTAACCAATTTCTCTACACCCAGATGCAGCGTAGCTTTGCTCAGGGTGTTGGCATGAAGACCATCGGCCAAATGGCGTACGGGGCTTACGGTAAATATCCACTGCCTGTTCGGGCGTGCTGCCACATACTGACTCAGCGCCTCATAGACCTGATCAGCGTCTATCATTGTGCGCTCAAAACGGTCAGAGGGCAGCTTATGGCAGTTCGATACCACCATGCCTGACTCCTTGTCAGTATAGATGAAAGCCGTACCCAATGTTACAACCACCCAACCTTCACGGTAATAGAAGTCCGAGGCGACGGCCAATGCCTTATTCGCACTATCCAGAAACTCCTGGGCAGTGGGGCGTGCCATACTTCCGTGATGATGAAAAGAACAGAATCCACCACCGGTTTCAATCACATCCTCGGGAATGAAACTGCACTGCCCGGCGTTAATGCCATAACCCTCCAGCAAACCCAGACAATCTGAGATTGAGCATGGATTAAACAGTACTCCAAACGGATTTACCTGTACATCAAAATACCGCTCTGCACAGCGACGCCCTATCTCATCGGCAAAGCAGGAGCCAACAAACAGGATACTGTCCTTATAGGTGAGCCTCTTCCCAAGCGGTTTAATCTCAACAGGTGTATTCAGTTTCATCTTATTCCTTTGTACTCTTCACAAACTTTGTGATAAGACTCCAGGTTTCCTATATCATACCGCCTGCCCGGCATCTCCATTGCGTAAACCGGAACCTGAGTGCAAAGCCAGGCTATATAACTGCCGGGAGCATCGGTTCCGCATCCGGCGGCAATACCGGCGGGAACCAGTCGGGCATCGGCCTTGGTGTAATAATAGAACGGCGGACAGCACCAGTTTGACTTGGGTTGGGCAGGTTTCTCCTCCATGCCGATAATACGGTCATCGGGTGCCACCTCAACAACGCCACATTTGACCAACTTGGCAGCATTCGGCTCAAAGTAGCGCATTATGCACGATGTCTGCTTAGAGTGAGCATAGCGGACAAACTTCTGGAGGCTGAAATCAAGTACGTTATCACCTGCTATCACCAGCATATCATCATCCAGGGCAAGTTTGTCTATGGCAAACTGGATGTCACGCACCGCACCAAGGCGGGTCTCATTTGTGCTGGTACCGTCATCAACAACAGTAATCTTTACACTCTTACCCGCAGCCCACTCCGTAAAGTGATGCGCAAACTTATGGTTTGAAATCACCACATATTCATCAACCAATCCAGCCCCTTCAATGTCATCAATGAGCCAATCCAGAATGGTCTTGTCCCCAACCTTAAGCAGGGGTTTTGGAAAGTTCTCAGTGAGCGGATACAACCTGGTTGCATATCCCGCAGCAAGTATCAGGCACTTCATAACTGCAAGCCGTCAGCCGAATGGCATATAGTAGCCATATATTTGCCTTCAAGAGCAGGGAACACCTTAAGATACTCCTTCGATACCTTTTCAATGATGCTTTCCCTGTAATCCGGATCAATCAGAGCCATACAGCAACCCTTGAAACCTGCGCCGCTGAACCGGCCTCCGTAAATGCCGTCGGTGCGGGTCATTATATCATACAGAGTCTTGAGTTCGGGCGATCCGGTCTCCCAATTGTATATTGACGAGTTGCCCGACCGGAAACTCAGACGGCCGTACTCCTCAATATCACCCTTGCGCCAAGCCTCAGCTCCGGCAACCACACGTTCCTGCTCAGTGTACCAGTGCTCTGCACGCTTGCGCCAATTATCGGGCAGACGGTCCTTGTAGGTATCATAAACCTCACGCGGAACCTGGCGGAAATAGGTCTCACCAAACTTGCCGTATTCCATACCTGCGTAAGCAAGCAAGGCGTATGCCGCACTGCGGCACTCATCAACCCTCATGTTGAACTTACTACCTGCCAGGGTACGTTCCACTCCGCTGAAGAAAATGGCAATCTCATACGGTTTCATCGACGGTACGGTAGGAATCAGTTCATAAGTATCATCTTTTGTATCAAGATAGAGCAGATGATCTTTCTTGGAATACATCTCGCAACTCTGGTCCAGTTTACCACTGCTGACGCCCACATAATTGTTCTCCGATGCCATAGCAATGGTTATCATCTCCAATGGTGACAACTTGATATTGTTCACCCTGCACAATGCAGAAAGAAACACCAGACATACCGCTGCCGATGAAGAGAGACCGCCTATAGGAAGAGTGCCTTCAATCACACCGCAGAGTCCGGTAGAAAGGGTGTATCTCTGTGCCAAAGCAATAGTCACTCCACGCAGATAATCGGCCCAGTCATTCTGCTTTACATCAGCTATCTCGCGTATATGGAACTGGGCACGCTTGTCAAACTGCAATGACTGAAGCTCAATTACACCGTTCTGTTTGGAACTGTAGGCAAAATGTATGCCTTTGTCTATTGCCAAACCGGTAATCCTTCCCAACTGATGATCCACATGAGCACCTATCGGGCAGATTCTATAGGGGCAGAATGCCACATCCTCCGGGTCCTTACGATAAGTCTCCCTGAATATCTCTTCACACTTCATAATCAAAAACCATTAGGGTTAAGTCGTTGCCAATTCCAACTGTCACGAACCATCTCCTCAAGTCCGAACTCCGCCTTCCAGCCAAGCTCCCGCTCAGCCTTTGAAGGATCACTGTAGCAGGTTGCTATATCGCCCGGACGACGAGGCTTGATGCTGTACGGCACCTTTACACCGTTCACCTTCTCAAATGTCTTCACTACATCAAGCACAGAATAACCGTGGCCTGTGCCTAAGTTGTAGAGCCCCAACCCGCAATGCCGCTCTATTGCCTTGAGTGCGGATACATGACCGCGGGCCAGATCCACCACATGGATATAATCACGCACGCCTGTACCATCGGGGGTATCGTAGTCGTTGCCGAAAACACCCAATTCTTCGCGTTTTCCCACTGCCACCTGAGTAACATAAGGCATCAGGTTGTTAGGTATGCCGTTCGGGTTTTCGCCTATCAGACCGCTCGGATGAGCGCCTATGGGGTTGAAATAACGGAGCAACACCACGTTCCACTCAGGATCGGCCGTCTGCATATCGGTCAATACCTGCTCCAGCATGCTTTTTGTCCAGCCGTAAGGGTTAGTACATATACCCTTGGGGCACTCTTCGGTTATGGGAATAATCTCAGGATTCCCGTAAACCGTGGCGCTTGATGAGAAAATGATATTCTTTAATCCATGGTCCCGCATAGCCTGAACCAACACCAGAGTACCGCCTATGTTGTTCTCATAGTACTCAATAGGTTTTGAAACCGATTCGCCCACAGCCTTGAGACCGGCAAAATGTATGCAGGCATCAAACCTGTACTGTTCAAGAACCCGATCCATTCCGGCACGATCGCGGATGTCCACATTATGGAAAGGTATTTCGCCAAACTGACTGAAACCCTCTTCCATGCGTAATATCTCAGCGACCCGACGTAAACTCTCACTGTTTGAATTACTCAGATTGTCAACCACAACAGCAGTATGTCCCGCCTTGTATAGTTCAATTATTGTGTGCGATCCGATAAAACCCGCACCTCCAGTCACCAATATGTTCATGTTTCGTATATGCGTATATTCTACAGCGGTATTGAGAACTCACTCCAATCCCGTAGGACGCTGCTCTTCAGCCAGTTTCAGCAGATACTTTCCGTACTGGTTCTTGAGCATGGGCTGAGCCAGTTCCCTCAGTTTGTCAGCATCAATCCAACCGTTGCGGAAAGCTATTGCCTCCAGGCATCCTATCTTCAAGCCTTGGCGTTTCTCCAGCACCTCCACGAAAGTCGATGCCTCGCTCAATGAATCATGCGTACCTGTATCGAGCCATGCGAATCCCCTTCCAAGCAACTGCATCTTAAGTTCACCATCATTGAGGAACCACTGGTTCACCGATGTAATTTCCAGTTCCCCGCGTGCCGACGGCTTGATTTCCTGAGCCACCTTGACTACCTTGTTCGGATAGAAATAGAGCCCTACCACCGCATAGTTGCTCTTGGGATGAGCCGGTTTCTCCTCGATTGAGAGGCAGTTTCCCTGCTCATCGAACTCTGCCACACCATAACGCTCAGGATCGCTCACCCAATAACCGAAGACTGTTGCCTTCCCGTCCTCATCGGCAGTACGCACAGCCTCCTTCAGCTTGCGAGTGAAACCACTGCCATAGAAAATATTGTCCCCTAATACCAGACAGGCACTGTCATTCCCAATAAACTCCTTACCTATGATGAAAGCCTGTGCCAGGCCGTCAGGACTGGGTTGTTCGGCATACTGGAAATGTACGCCGTAATCCGATCCGTCTCCTAACAGACGTTTGAATCCCGGAAGATCCTGAGGAGTGGATATTATCAGAATGTCACGTATCCCCGCAAGCATCAGTACGCTTATCGGGTGATATACCATAGGCTTGTCATATATGGGCAGCAACTGTTTACTCACCCCCTTGGTAATAGGGTAAAGCCTTGTCCCGCTTCCTCCAGCCAATACTATCCCCTTCATTGTCATCAAGCCATTAAACGATCATCAATCAATATTCTTCTTTTCAGCTGTCCAGTCGGGACGTGATTCAAGACCGCAAGGATTGCCTGTAAACAACATTCCTGCTTTCTTATCACCTTTCAACTGCCACTGAAGCCACGACAGGGCCACTACCGAAAACTCTCCGCCGTGAGGCTGTCCGTACGTGCCGCCATGACCTACCGGATAATTGGCTGCGAAAGCAGGAACATGGTCAATACGATGGAAATCATCCATTCCGTTTTCGTAAGCTATATCGGTTGGTCCTCCCAGCAGATACATGACAGGAGTGTGGATTTTTTTCAGGTCTTCCTTCTTGGGCATGGGCATATTGGGAACAGCCGTGCCGGGATTGATGAATGAACCGCTGTTGCAAATCATTATCGTCTTGAGTCTCTCATCGGCACAGTTAACCAGAGTCTGAAGTCCGCCGCATGACATACCTGCAGCAGCAATGTTATTCACATCCAGCTTACCATAGTATGGGCTGTTCTTGTCAGAGTTCTGAGCTATTGCCCAGTCTATTCCCTCTATCTGCTGCTCGCTCTTGGACATAGCCCCCTGATAACGGGCACCCTCGGCAGGCCAGTAACCTATAGCCACAACCATGAATCCGTATGAAGCTATCTCACTCAGGAAATTCTGATGCTCCCAAGGTGAGTTGGTGCAGGCTCCATTACCCCATACCAGAATGGGTAGAGGATTGTTCTTGCCGAATTTGCTCAAGTCAGCAGGACGGAAGATTGTGTGTGCCTCAAGACTTGGTTCAGTCACCATGATAGCCTTGTAAGGACCTGTGCCTCCATCCTCAACCACACGGTTGTCAGTATATGTTTCAGCCACCTGAGCTTTACAGCCCACCAACACTAACGCAGCAAAAGCTGTCAAAAATGTAATCCTTTTCATATTATTCCAAATTTTAGTCCAAAGGTAGAAAAATAATAATTCTACTCAAACTGTTTTGTTATCGTCAGAACTCCGGCTGACAAAGCCGGGATATCAAGTATCACGTCTTTTCCATCAACCTTACCCGATGCCTTTTTGAGTGCTACGGCATTTTTGTTCTCCATACTGTTTGCAACGGTAAGAGAACCCGGAGCATAGTACTCAAATGCCGTATTCTTCACACCAGCCCAATCACCCTTGACACGGAGTCTGACAGGTTCATCAACAGGGTTCACAATCTTTACAATAACATCGGCACCGTTCTCTGACATAGTGGTACTTACGCTTACGTTACCGGTCTCTCCGCTGAATGCAAGCCTGTATTTGGAGAAATGGTCATACCACAGTTCCGTTACCTGGCAGTTGGGAGCCTTGAACAGATCCTTGTAGTCAAAGTTGATGAACGCATTGTTCCAGTCAGGAGCATCAGTACGTCTGATGAACAGGGCTGCAGCACCCATAGCCACCACGTCACGAGCCTCGCACATGTTGAGGAAACCGCCGGCGAACAGGCCTGTGCGCCAGTCTATGCTGTTCAAATTCCATTCTGAAATAAAGAGCTTGATATTGGGATTCGGGCTCTCCGCTATCATACGTGCATAGCGGTCATACTGCTGGCCTAAACGGACCGGACCGGTCGCATAACCGCCCTGCTGTTCATAATGATGCAGGCTCAGATAGTCAAAATAACTGCCGCTGCGTCTGATGAACTGCTCATCCTCCTGGAATCCACCGCAGGCTATGATTTTGATCGAAGGGTCAATCTTGCGCATCTCGGTGCTGAACTCACGCACAGCCGCCTCATACTTTTCAATTCCCATCTCCCACATCTCATTGTCTATCTCCCAATATTTCACATTGTAAGGCTCAGGATGTCCGAATCGGGCCCGCAGGCTACCCCACTCTCCTGTTGCAGGTTCATTGCAGTAACGCAGCCAATCCAATGCATCCTTCAGAATACGGTCATGTTCCTCCTCAGGACGGTCAAAGCCCACACTAACCACAATTACAGGCTCCGAGTTTATCTCACGGCAGAACTTTATGAACTCATCGGTACCGAAACAGTTCTGGTCGTAGTCCATCCACATCCAGTGAGGCCAGCGTATCCTCTCTTCCTGAGGTCCGATACCCCATTTCCAGTTATATTGGGCCACATATCCGCCGCCGGGCCACCTGAGGCAGGTGGGATGCAGTTCTTTCACCGCCTGTAAAATATCCGGGCGGAAACCGCCTGTCTGCAATCCGGTCGCGGTACTCATTGTCACCTGATCAACCTGCACGGCACCTTCCTGTACACCGATGGAAAAATCGGCAGGACCCGTATAGGATTCAGCCTCAAGCGTGAACTCATATTTCTTCCAATCCTTGCTCACCTGGCCAAGATTCTTCATTGCAACGAAAGAGCCGTCTTCCTTGCGCAGACCCACACTCAGCACTCCCTTGCCCTTGGCATAAAGGGAACCCACGAACTTCTCACCCCTGACAACATTCTGAGGACCCTGAAATACACCACTCATCTCAGCCTTGGACTCTATTTTCTGGGAATAGTCCATGTTGACAGCATCACCCTTGACCAGACTGAACTTGCCCGGACCGAACCCAGTCCACTGCTGAGCCACTTCCGGAATCTGCACATCCTTGGGAATACCCTCGAAAAAGACCCTTCTGCCATTAGATGAGGTTACACGGATATTCCTGTAAAGCGCCTCTGTATAGTTTACCCAAAACACAATTTCATTTTTGCCGCTCTTTTCAAGCCCACTGTACTCCACCACCTGCTTATCATCCCAGAACATGGTCACAGCATCACCCTTGCGGCTGATACGCAGTTTATGCCACACCCGGTTCTCGTTCACCTGATCCTTCGAGGCAGCTTCCGATGCCAATGCTGTCAGAGTACTCATCCTTCGTGCACGTCCTCCGAAACCGTTCACCTCACGCTCTTCCATCGCTGCGATGGAGAAATCGGCTGTTGAACTCCGGCTCTCTATCGAAGCCCTTGCATTAGCCTCATTGGCAGCGGCAATCTGTGACTCGGTCTGAGCTGGAGTGAATGTCCGGCTTTCATAATAGGGATCATGTACACGCGCGAAGTAGGCATTTCCATCCACTTTGTTTCCGAACGCGAACCTTATGTCCATCAGTCCGCCGCTCCATGAACGTCTGGCAAGCTTGTATGCACGCCAGTTCACGTCCATCGTGATTTCATAATCATCCGTCTCTACCGATGTTATCTTAAGTGGCTGTTCATAACGGGTGGGAGAATGAAGTACTCCGTCATCATCCATGAACCATCCGTCAAAATAACCGTCACGAGGCGTAATTCCGGGATAGTGCTCAGGTTCAAATGAGCGCTCATATATCAACTCCTGCCAGACACCGTTATTGGCCGAAAAATAGATATGCTCGAACAGCTGTCCGTACAGCATTTCGTCAATAATTCCTGAGGGCTGGCTGCTCTCAACTGTAATTTCATACTCATTCTGCGCCCCTGCTGTCATTATTGCGGTCAGGAACACGATTGTGATCAGTAACTTTTTCATATTCAATTTCATCTTATTATAATCAATTACGCGCTACAATCTTATAGAGTTTATCCCCACGTCGAATCCGCTCCGGAGTCTTGAAGGATACACGCACACCCTGAGGAACTGTCTTGACTGTTTTCAAATCCACGCGTGGATCATCAAGTTCAAATGTTATACAGCCGGTAGTGACACCTGTCACCATCAGTTTGTCACCTGCATTGATGGACGCAGCCTCGATGGAGAACTCCGCCACCTCAAGCTTTGAAAACCAGTCAGTACACTTGCCCACATAGACCTTGGTCTCAGTAGCCTGTGATCCATAGACATCGTTCCACTCGCCCAGACGCTGTCCCAGATAATATCCGTCCCAGAATCCGCGGTTGAATACCGTAGCAAGGCGTTTATCCCAATCATCCTTCTTTTCATCAGTGAATTCACCCTTAAGTACGGCCTCAATAGCCTCACTGTAGCACTCCGTGACGGTTCTTACGTATTCCGGTCCTCTGGCTCGACCTTCAATTTTGAACACCTGCACCCCGGCCTCAATCATACGGTCCATAAAGCGTATTGTCTTGAGGTCCTTGGGTGACATTATGTATTGGTTCTCAATAGCCAACTCTATATCGGTCTCACGGTCTTTTACTATATACCCGCGGCGGCATAATTGCATACATGCTCCTCGGTTGGCGCTTGCTCCCATCTCGTTCAGGCTCAAATAACATTTCCCGCTTATAGCCATACAGAGTGCACCGTGACAGAACATTTCTATACGTATCAGTTCACCCTTAGGTCCGCATATCTGCTGCTCCAGAATCTGACGGTGAATCTCAGCCACCTGCTCCAGATTGAGTTCCCTGGCCAGTACCACTACATCGGCAAACTGAGCATAGAACTTCAGAGCCTCTATGTTACTGATGTTAAGTTGTGTTGAAAGATGAACCTCCATGCCCACCTTACAGCAGTATGTCATAACGGCAATATCACACGCGATTATGGCCGATATCCCCGCCTCCAATGCCGCATCCACAATCTCATGAACCAGCGGAATATCCTCACCGTACATCACTGTGTTCAGGGTAAGGTAGCTCTTTACGCCGTGCGCATCGCACTGGCTGGCAATTTCCCGCAAGTCATCGAGCGTAAAATGGCTCGCGCTGCGTGCCCGCATATTCAGCTTCTCCACACCAAAGTATATCGATCCCGCTCCAGCCTGGAACGCAGCGGCCAGACTCTCCCACGAGCCCACCGGCGCCATTATCTCAAAAATGTGAAATTGGGGACAGTCCCCTTTTTCACATTTTGCACTGCTAAAAGAATCCATATCTATCCTTTCAAAAAATACTCTTTGTTCACTAAATGTGAAAAAGGGGACTGTCCCCAATTTCACATCCCGCCCCAATGTTCGTTGATTCGGTCCATTATCGCAAACAGGTCGGCTACAGTCTCAGCTCGGAGCATCTCGATGCGGGTGTGGCGGAAATCTTCCAAACCTTTGAACAAGGGGCTGGCTGCCAAGTGACGACGTATATGTACTATACCGCGGCGCTCGTCCAGACGGGCTATGCTGTCCAAGGTCTCCTGTTTCAAGACATCCATCTTCCACTGGAATCCGGGATCCTCCCAAAGCTCACCTGTCTCCAGATAATGTTTCACCTCGCGGAAAATCCAAGGCCGACCGAAACTGCCCCGGCCAATCATTATTGCATCTACTCCGTAACGGTCAAAACACTCCTTTGCCCGCTCAGGTGCAGTAATATCACCATTGCCGATGACAGGAATCTTCATACGCGGATTCTCCTTGACCTTTCCGATGAGAGTCCAATCAGCCTGTCCGGTGTACATCTGCGCACGGGTGCGTCCGTGGATGGTCAGCGCCTGAATACCACAGTCCTGAAGCTGCTCGGCCAGTTCAACGATGATCTTGCTCTCATCATTCCACCCCAGGCGCGTCTTGACGGTAACAGGAATCTTTACCGCATCCACCACCGCACGGGTAATCTCCAGCATCTTGGGAATATTCTGGAGCATACCGGCTCCACCTCCTTTGCCGGCCACCTTCTTAACCGGGCAGCCGAAGTTCAGGTCCAGCACATCGGGTCCGGCAGCCTCAACCATCTTTGCGGCACCTACCATAGCTTCAGTGTCCTTACCGTATATCTGGATAGCCACGGGACGCTCCTCATCACTGATGGTCAGCTTCTGCATCGAGCGGTTAACCTCTCGTATCAAGGCATCGCTCGACACAAACTCGGTATAGACCATGTCGGCACCGAACCGCTTGCAGAGCAGGCGGAACGCCGGGTCCGTGACATCCTCCATAGGAGCAAGGAACACCGGCCTCTCCCCAAAATCTATACCACCTATCTGCATCCTATCTATCTGCAGGCATTAGGGACGGTTCCTTCCGTGGACATTTGAAACAAACGTCCACGGAAGGAACCGTCCCTAATGCGTACT
>JAFZKR010000067.1 GCA_017551845.1 Bacteroidaceae bacterium | reverse complement strand
GATTCATAACCGTTGCTCTTGGGTACGCTGAGCCAATCGCGAAGGCGTTTGGGATTGGGCTGGTACATATCGGTCACTATGCTGTAAACCTGCCAGCATTGGGCTTTTTCCCTGTCGGGTGGAGAGTCTAATATGATGCGTATGGCAAAGAGGTCGTATATATGGTCCAGGGTGGTGTTCTGGACCTTCATTTTGTTCCATATACTTGATATGGATTTGGTTCGGCCTTTAATTGTGAATTTTAGTCCTGCTTCCTCAAGACGCTGTTTTACCGGTCCGATGAAAGACTGGATGTAGTTTTCGCGTTCGCGCTTTGTCTCGTTAAGCTGACGGGCAATGTTATCATATACATCGCGATGTTCATACTTAACCACCATATCCTCCATCTCGCTCTTTATGGCGTAGAGGCCAAGACGGTGTGCCATAGGGATATAAAGTAAACGGCACTCTTCGGTCACGTGTAAGCGATAATCAGTATCTGTTGTATCAGAGAGCATCTGCATCAGTACATAGCGGTCGGCAATGAGGCAGATGATAACACGTACATCCTCGGCAAAAGATACTAATAGCTTGCGGAAGTTCTCATCAACAATAGAGTCATGTTTAGAGTAGAGCTGCTTGACGCGGCACATTCCCTGTATGAGTTGGGCTGCATCCTCTCCGAACTCCTTCTGAAACAGCTCTGGTGCAATAAGTCCCTGCTGCACCATAGGGTCAAACAGTGCAGTCAGCAGTGACGCTTTCTTGAGGCCGGTCTTTTCGATTATGACTGTGCCGGTCCTGATACATCGCTCCAGAGTGGAGATCCCATGACCGTCAGGAGCGAATGCACCATCCTTGATGCCGCTCAGTAACAGATTTTTGAGCCGCCTCCATTCGTCTGTGGTGAACAAAGGTCTTGCCGCAGTTATCAGTTGCCTGTACAGGTTAACAGTCATTCGTCATTTTTTGATTTCAATACGTCTGTCGTGTATGAACGGAGTGAGTTCAGGTTCTTTATCCAAAGGACGTCCTTGTAAATCATGCAGGAGCTCGGCCGCCTTGTCCTTCGGAATTATCCTTATTCCGGTTTCCGTAACCTGGTATGTGAAGGTGGCGGGATAACTGTAAAGCCCGTTCACCTCAACAACGGCAATTACTGTTACTGCACTGTCAATCACAATGGGTTCATCATAACGGTATGATTCCGGATTGTCAGGATCAAGAGGGTCTGTTCCGTCAAGAGTATAATAAATGGTGTAATCAAGACTGTCGCAAAGAAGTCTGACCGAGGTGCCTGGCTGTACTTTCTCTCCACTTTCGATTGATGCGTATGGCGGGGCCGGGAACAGGCTGTCCGGCAGGACGTTGACTTGAACTGAACCGGACAGGTCATATTCCAATATTTTTACATCCAGGATAGTCTGTCCTATGCTTAGTGCTTTAATATCAACGCCTGCTATACCAAGGGTGTCAAACGTGACGGTATCGACACTGACTGAAACCGTCATTCCTTCGTCAACGGTTATCACAGCTTTATGACCGGAGGCTGCTGTGACGGGGCCGGCTTCAATAATTATCTTTGCAGTCTGACTGTTTCTGAGATTTACAGTTTCGGGTACATAGATATATTCCACTTCACGCTCCACGGGGAACTCCTGAACAAAATTGCTTTCCATCGGAACACCCGCATAGCTTTCAGTGCGGGATGACACTATGAGTGTTATGTTCTCATCCGGAGTGAATGTAATGTCATCGGGAACAAAACGCACTTTTGATGCAAGTTCTTCTTCAACTTCGGGTCCCCATTCGACATCAATGAGCTCAATTTGACCCGGTACGGCAACTCCGTTGTAGGTAACTGCAATATTGGCATCAGTGAGCATTAAGGAACGCATGTATTTGCTGAAATATATATCTATACCTTGTTCAAAAGCACGTACAGCTTTAATATATGGTGCAGCATAGCTTATAAGCCCTACGTTGACATCAAGCTGTGGGGGCGGGACGGACAGCCATCCGGTAGTGTCCGGTTCATAACCTTCCTTGCTGAACACTACGCGCCATTCGCCTTCAGGAACATCCCAGGCATACATGCCTTCCTGATCGGTCTGCTGCGGGTTAACCTGATCATAAGATTCGGCATCCCACGGAATGATCACTTCATGCCAGTCTCCGTAGATGTCCTCTGCCATATATTTCTGATAGACTGTGGCTGTAACATCACTCAGACGGTTGCTTTCCACAGCTTCATAGACAAAACCTGACGGATCGCGGTTAGGCTTGGAGTCATTGGTTCTTTTGCCGTTTATGTAATCCTGCCACATGGCCAGCAGGTTAGCGTTCTCAGCCTGGAACTGTTTGTCCATACTGTCAAGCTTGGAACTACCTATGTAACATAATACACCTACAATGAAGCCTCCTACAGGTCCGAAGGCAACCATTGATATGAGTCCTACTGCCGCCAGAGCAAAGTGTGCAAAAGCAACAGCGCCGTTCCAGTCAGATACTCCTTGGGCAATAGCCTCAGTCTGCATCAGGAAATCAGCTCCCATGACATCCTGGTTCCCGCGTCCTAACTCAAGCCAGCCTGAATGGTTGTCACGGTTTAAGGCATCCCATGCGGCTTTACCGTCAAGCACAGCACCCAATCCGCCGGCGATCTCTCCAAGGCCTCCCACAACGGATGCCCCTTCGGCCAATCCGAGAGCGTTAGCAGCATCTTTAAAATTATTCATTACTATATCCGCGGCAGCTCCTACTGTAGCGGATGCCATTCCGGCAGCGTTGACTTCGTTGGAT
>JAFZKR010000066.1 GCA_017551845.1 Bacteroidaceae bacterium | reverse complement strand
CAACTGTGACTTCAGTCAACTGTGCGGCAGGAATAAATGACACAGGGAACTGATCCCTGTGTGCTATCTTGCTAGCGGATTGCCCAACTCTGATGCCTCTACATCATTCTCATCCAGCTTGAAGATCATGAATTGCTGATTATCCTTGGTGAAAGGCTTCCACTCACCGCCGTCGGGACCGTTGGGATCACCGTACTTGGCAAAGTTGGACCATGCGGTAAGCATCTTCTCTGAAAGATCCCAGTCACCCTGAGTCCATGGACGCCAGCAATGCTTGAGTGACTTGAACACGAACCAGAGGTCCGATGAGTGGAATGCACCCCTCAGACGCTGTGTCACCTCCGGATGGTTGCCGTCATCGGGCAGCGGACGTGCGAACTGGTAAGCGTATGCCTTACCTCCCATCTCCTCGCGGTTCATACAGAAATCCGCAATCTGGGTGCCCATATTTCCTGCATCATTCAGGGTATAGCCAATCAGATAAGGAACCTGTGCCAGTGTTCCGTCCAGACAGGCATCATCAAATGACTCTTTGAGAACATATCCGTCAATATAAGGTGATATGGGAGAGGCCGTAAGTATGCTGCGCTTTCCAGTTACATTGGTGTAGAGAGAACCGAGAGCGAAGATGGTCTCAGTGCTGGCACTGCGGAGTTGACGCAGAGTAGTCATGTTAGCCCAGTCGCACACCTCCTTGGTCGATGCCTCAGCCTCGGCCAATGTGGTCATACCCTGCTGCGGCATAGCCATACCCATGCCCATACCTCCGGGACGGCCTGCCGGTGCTGCAGCACTTTGCGGGCGGGGCTTAACCAATCCGCTTCCGCTCATGATAACAGCTTTGTTGAACAGGCCCTTGGTCAATGGTGATGCGCTCAGGAACTTGACGCTGCGTGACCCGGCACTTTGTCCGAATATCATAACGTTGTCGGGGTCGCCGCCAAACTGGGCAATGTTCTTCTTAACCCATTTCATGGCCTCAATCTGGTCCAGAGTACCCCAGTTTCCTGTTGCATGCTCAGGATCCTCGGCCGAAAGCTCGGGATGTGCAAAGAATCCGAACGGACCTACACGGTAATTGAAAGATACCAGAACAACATCCTTGTTGGCCCACTCCTGACCGTCAAACTCAGGCTCGGAACTCCAACCCTCACGCATGCCGCCACCGAATATCCAGATGGCAACAGGCAGTTTGGCATCGGTCTGACCAGGTTTCTTGGTCCAAACGTTCAAATATAGGCAATCCTCACTGTAAGGAGCCTCATCGCCGTAACCCCACTCGGTGGTATAGCCGCCGGGATAATGGGCTGCCTGGAATGGCGGGTGACCGAACTTGTCACAAATCTTAACCCCTTCCCATGGAATTACAGGCTGCGGAGCCTTCCAGCGGTTCTGTCCTATAGGAGGTGCGGCAAACGGAATACCTCGATATACGGTAACTCCCTTAATATCAGCAGGAACGCCCTGAATCTGCCCGCCCTCAATGGTAAGGATGGGGCCGTTATCCTGTGTGCCGCATGCCACAAGTGCCAACATGCCGGCTAAAGCTAAAAACAGTTTCTTCATAATGCATTTTGGTTTAATGCCGTGAAAGTACTAAAAGTTGCATTAAATACCTAAATTTGAAACTGCAAATATGAATTGGAATGAATAAAAACCTGACAGAAGAACAGTATATCCGTGAACATCGTACTGACGATGTGCGTAAGCTGGCTCTTGCTACCCATCCGCAAGGCATTGATATCCAGTACGCCCTCACACAGATATCAGGTTGGCAGGCCGCCAAGTCCAAACTGCCGCTCTGGTCCGATACAGACGGCATCATCTATCCCAGGCACCTGTCTATGGAGCAGTGTACATCACAGTATATCGCCCAGTATAAGGCTTCTCATGTTGAGATTTTTCTTGGTCCCGGTTTCAGAATGGCCGATATCACCGGTGGATTGGGTGTAGACTGCTTCTTCATCTCACGTAACGCCGCCCACACCTGCTATAATGAGATGTCAGCGGAACTCAGCCAGATTGCACAGACAAACTTCAAGATTCTTGGACGCCCTGACATTGAGATAACCTGCGGCAGTGCAGAGGATTTCATTGCACATCAAGAAGAGGACAGCCTTGACCTGATCTACCTGGACCCCGCACGCCGTGGAAACGCCGGTCAGAAACTGATTTCAATATCAGACTGCCAGCCTGATGCCGTGTCATTACAGGATGACCTGCTGCGTGTATCACGCTACATCATGCTGAAACTCTCCCCCATGCTTGACATAAGCCGCGCCCTTACCGAATTAAGGCATGTGAGCCGCATAATGGTAATAGGTCTTGAAGGAGAATGCAAAGAGGTAACGCTCCTGATACAAAGAGATTTCAGTGGAGAACCTGTAATTGAAGCGGTTGATATAGATGCTCAAGGCAACCCCGTCACTGTCATTTCATCAACAAAGAATGCAGAAGCATTACTGCCCCTGCCTATAGCAACCCCGGAACAATTACAACCCGGCACATTCATCTGTGAGCCCAGCGCCCCATATATGAAAAGCGCCCTGTTCCGCACCATAGCGGCACAAACCGGCACCGCCCTGCTCCACCCGGACACCCACCTATTCTGGAGCAAAGACAAACCGGAGAAATTTCCCGGCCGCACATTCAAGCTTGAAGGCATAATCCCGTTTGATAAAAAGTCTCTGTCAAAACTGATCAAAACCCAAGCAAACCTCTCAGTAAGGAACTTCCCGGAAACCGCCCCTACACTCCAGCAAAAGCTCAAACTGAAAGATGGAGGCCCTCGCTACCTGATTGCCTCCACCCTTTCAGACTCTCGCCGCGTCCTTCTGGACCTCAGCAAGCTCACATAATTCTATATTATTTATTTAGCCTTGTGAGCTGCGCCGCCCATCAGACTAGTCTCAGCTGTAGTGCTAGACGTCAGTTTAAACGTGAATTTGCCCAGCATATCCCTAACATCCTGGGGATCACCATCCGGGACAGGATACCAGGCATATCCAGGAGCCAATTCAAATGTCTCCTGATTCATATCGCCAGCCATCCATGAATAAGTAATCATGTTGCCTTCATCATCAAAACTGACATCTGCCCAGGCTTTGGACTGCTTGGTGATATTAAAGGTAACTTCATCATTGGCATATGTGTAAGTTCCTTCTACATGCTCTCCCCAGGCAATTATATAAACATCAAGTTTGTTACCTTTAAAGATAAGGCTGAATGAATAGTCATCGGGGGTTTTAGAGATATTCCAGCGACCTTCAATAGATGTTGAATCTTTATCTTCATCTTTGTCACAACTTGCAAATACCAGGGCTGACATACAGAGAAGGCCCGAAAGAAGCAGTCTTAACGTTTTCATAAAT
The DNA here is from genome assembly GCA_017551845.1 of Bacteroidaceae bacterium. The sequence goes on along the minus strand of JAFZKR010000066.1, from coordinate 44,557 downwards.
GTTTTTTTTAAGTTTGTTTGCCAAATATACAACTTTTTTCAATACACAACAGATTTGTGTCATCGGGATAGTTCTTGAGCAAGGAATTTTGAAGTGTACCCCTTACCGCAGGCGGCAACCTGCTCAGGAGTGCCCTGGGCAACAATCATACCGCCGCCGCGACCGCCCTCAGGACCGATGTCGATAATCCAGTCAGCCTGCTTGATTACATCCATATTGTGCTCTATCACTATAACCGTGTTACCCTTGTCAACCAGGCGGTTGAGCACGTTCATAAGCACACGGATATCCTCAAAATGCAGTCCTGTAGTAGGCTCGTCAAGGATGTAGAGAGTCTTACCGGTATCACGCTTGGCCAGTTCGGTAGCCAGTTTCACACGCTGGCTCTCGCCGCCCGATATGGTAGTTGAAGGCTGTCCCAATTTGAGATAGCCTAAACCCACATCCTGCAGCACCTTTATCTTGTTGAGTATAGTGGGTACGTTCTCAAAGAACTCCACAGCCATGTTGATGGTCATATCCAGCACATCGGCTATGGACTTGCCCTTGTAACGAACCTCCAGGGTCTCACGATTGTAACGCTTGCCGTGACAAACCTCGCAAGGTACCATAACGTCGGGCAGGAAGTTCATTTCAATGGTCTTGTAGCCGTTACCTCCGCAAGCCTCACACCGGCCGCCAGAGACGTTAAACGAGAATCTTCCGGGTTTATAAGCACGTATCCTAGACTCCGGCAGTTCAACAAAAAGTTGGCGGATATCGCTGAAAACACCGGTATATGTAGCAGGATTGGAGCGCGGAGAGCGACCTATTGGTGACTGATCCACATCTACCACTTTGTCGATAAAGTCGATTCCATCGAACGAATCATACGCAAGCGGCTCCTTGAGAGAGCGATACAACTTTTGGGAAAGTATGGGTTGCAGGGTCTCATTGACCAAGGTTGACTTACCGCTTCCTGAGACACCTGTCACGCAGATCAGTTTTCCCAGGGGGAACTCCACATCAATATTCTTAAGGTTATTGCCCCTGCACCCGTGCAGCACAATGCTCTGACCGTTGCCGGCCCGGCGCTCCATAGAATTACCCGATGCAGTATCAAGCTTGCCGTTCAGGTAACCTGCAGTAAGGGTATCTTTCTTGAGCATATCGCTTACAGTACCCTGAAACACCACTTCACCACCCTTGCGTCCGGCACGAGGTCCAAGGTCTATTATCCAGTCAGCAGCCAGCATCATATCGCGGTCATGTTCAACCACAAGTACCGTATTATCGGTATCACGCAGCTGCTTGAGCGAGTCAATAAGACGTATGTTATCACGTTGATGCAGACCGATGCTGGGCTCATCAAGAATATAGAGCACATTGACAAGTTTGGAGCCTATCTGTGTAGCCAGACGTATGCGCTGTTCCTCACCACCTGACAAAGATTCTGCCGGGCGGTTAAGAGAGAGATAATCCAGGCCCACATCAAGCATAAACTGCAAGCGGGTACGTATCTCTTTGAGAATCTCCGATGCAATGGTACGCTGGCGGTCACTCAGACGGGGTTCAACATTGCAGGTCCACTCATACAGGTCCTGAATATCCATCGATGCCAGCTCATATATATTCTTGCCGTCAATGCGGAAATTGAGTGCTTCCTTGTTCAACCGAGCACCACCGCATTCGGGGCAAACACGGGTCACGGCAAACTGATCCGCCCACTTCTGCTCTGCGGCCGTAAGGTCACTCTGCTGCTGAAGGGAGCGTACATACTTGGCTATTCCCTCATACTCCATGAATACGGCATCGGCCTCACTGTTGATGCCGGTTATCTGCACCTTGATGCGCTCGTCACTGCCATTAATCAGTTCGTCAATTACATCATTGGTCATATCGGCTAAAGGAGTATCCAGCGTATAGTCATATTTGTTAAGAAGAGCCGTTATCTGTCTGAATATAAGCGTATTCTTAAACGGTCCAAGAGGAGCGACCGCACCCTGTCGCACCGATAATGAACGGTCAGGCAGTACCTTATCCTCATCAACAGCCGATATATATCCCAACCCCTTACACTTGAGGCAGAAGCCTTGTGGAGAGTTGAACGAGAAATTGTGCGGAGCGGGATCATGATATGAGAGACCTGTCACCGGACACATCAGGCGTTTGCTGTAATGGCGCAGCACGCCTTGCTCCGGACGTCCTGGAATAGTCTCCTGTGGCATAGACAGTACCATCATCAGGCCGTCACCCTGCTTCATGGCCAGTGAAACGCTGTCAGCAAGACGATGCTTATATTTTTCATTGACAATGAGTTTCTCTATAACCACCTCAATGTCATGATTGCGGTAACGGTCCAGTTTCATTCCGGGCTTTACCTCACGCAGTTCACCATCCACACGCACATTCAGGTAGCCCTTGCGACGTATGCTCTCAAACAACTCCTTGTAATGGCCCTTACGGTTACGTACCAGCGGAGCCAGCACATAGATTCTCTGCCCGTCATAATCATTGACCACAAGTTCCACAATCTGCTCTTCCGTAAACTTGACCATCTTCTCGCCCGAAAGGTATGAGAAAGCCTCGCCTGCCCTCGCAAACAGCAGACGCAGATAGTCATATACCTCCGTTACGGTGCCCACGGTTGAACGCGGGTTGCGGTTGGTAGTCTTCTGTTCTATTGAAATGACGGGACTCAGTCCTGTAATGCGATCCACATCAGGACGTTGCAGGTTGCCCAGAAAGTTGCGTGCGTAAGCGGAGAAAGTCTCGATATAACGCCTCTGACCCTCAGCATAGATTGTATCAAATGCCAGTGAAGATTTGCCGCTTCCGCTCAGTCCGGTCACTACGGTAAGTGACTTGTGCGGAATCTCGACATCAATGTTCTTCAGGTTATTGGACCTGGCGCCTGTTACGGTTATCTTGCTTTTCTCCATCCCAATTACAACAGAATACCGGTTCCGGTAAGCACATTGATATCGGCTTTCCTTTCATAGACCTTACCCCCGGCACCCACAGCCTTGACATTTATGAAATATACACCGTCACTCACAACTTTCCCGTTATGTTTTCCATCCCAACAATTGATCAGGTAACCGCCGTCAGCGTCACGTGTAGCTTCGTCCTCAGGAGTAAGTATATCCTCGGTCTTCCCTGAAATGCTCTTGATTACCTGTCCCCAACGGTTGAAGATGGCAATCTCAAGCCTTACTATGGAACGCACATAAATACGGTATTCGTCATTGATTCCGTCATCATTAGGTGAGAATGCATTGAAAAGCTTCACTTCCGAGTCATCTATCACAAAACTCATAGGAGAAATCTCATAGCCTGATATCGTATTGACTGAATCCTTATCCCTGTAAGACCAGGAGAAAGATACCTGGAAATTCCCCCAATCAGTGAACTCGAACTCCGTGTTGCTCTCCTGACGTTTAAGGTAGCTCTCAGACTTCTGAGTTTCACCGTCAGTATAAGACCTTATTACCTGCCATTCAGGAAACAGCACGTATTCCTTTCCGTCATCCGAAATCAGCTTTGAACTGAACTCCACCCTGAGCGGTACAGTAAATGATTCCGAGCCGGATTCACCAGGACTGAGATATGTGGTGTCATTTGAGACCGATATCAATGCAAGTTTCACGTCCGGAACGGGAATACCTGAAAAACAGGTTATACTCCTCAGCAGGACTGCAAGAAACGTCATCAATAAGATTTTTCCGGTTGATACATTCATACTGTTTCAATTTGGGTGTAATTTCAAAACGCAAAAATACGGAGAATATTCTCTCATCATTCCTTTCGGGTGAACCGTTTTTTGTACTTTTGCAGATTAAGAAACAAATGAAGCGATGACAAGATATCTGAAATCCGTTTTGACCATCCTGCTGTTTGCGGCTATTTCCGTATCATCACTAAATGCGCAGGAACAGCAGTTTTTCCTGCACACCGTGACAGCCGGTCAGGGACTCTACTCCATTTCGAGAATGTACGGTGTGACTGAAGATGACATCATCAGACTCAACCCTGGCAGTGAGACGGTTATCCGAATAGGACAGGAACTTAAGATACCTGTTGCCAGAAACACGGAATCAACCCAAGTTAAAGGCCGTTTCCATACCATCGCCCAAGGTGAGACCCTATACCGCCTGTCAGTAGAGAACAATGTATCGGTCAAGGAGATAATGGATGCTAACCCGGGACTCTCCGCTCAGAATTTCAAGATCGGACAAGTAATAACCATACCAGAGCCTACCGGTTCTGCCCCTCTCTCTTCAACATTAGAAACAGCCGAAGAAAATGTCCCCGAGGTCATAACAAACGCCAATGAATCGCTCAATGCCGAAGAAGAGCCATATAAGCTCATTCATGTCGTTAAGCGTCGCGAGACAATCTATCGGATTTGCAAGACTTACGACATAACCCAGGCAGAGTTTCTCCAGGCCAACCCTCAATACCGCACATCAAAACTCAGGAACGGAGCCGAGGTAATCATTCCGTTCTCCGCCCGTGAACTCGCTGAAAGGGAAAACAACCGCAAACAGGCGGAGATAATACTGGAGTCAATTGCCGACAGCACTCTCTTCCAGATGAACACTCCAAAACGCCAACACGAGCCAGGTAAGGTCAACGCCGCGCTGATTCTACCGTTCTCCCTGTCCGATGCTACGTCTGTGGACCAGATGAAGATGGTGGAGTTCATGCAGGGGGTACTCCTCGGAGTGGAAAAGCTCAAGGACGAAAGGATTTCGGTCAACCTCAAAGTGTTGGATTCAGGACGTAGCGGAGCAGATGACATAAAAGGGATACTCTCCTCTGAGGAGATGCATGATATGGATTTGGTCATACTCGGCTCCAAGGAGGCAGCACAGATAGGTGAAGCCTCAAGATGGTCATCAGAGAATGATATTCCTCTTGTCCTTCCGCTTAATTCCAATGCGGACTTCGTCTTCGCCAATCCACATGTGTTCCAGCTCAACACGCCTCAATCCTATGTTTATCAGGAAGCTTACGATCATTTCTTCAAACAGTTCAAAAATCCCAACATTATTATCATCGATGCCGCTGACGGCTCACGCAATGATTTTATCAACGGACTTATGAATGTGATTGAAGATAGGAAAATCCCACATGAGACCATCGCCCTGAGGAATCTGGATGAATCCGTAAAGAACAGGCTCAAAACAGATTATCAGAACATCTTCATAATCAATTCCAAGGAGGTAAGCCCTCTTGCGACGGCATTACCAATGCTCCAACTTATCAGCAGGAATAAAACCGAAGGGGTTGAAACCCATCTGTTCGGTTACCCGGAATACCAGACCTACACCACTGACCATCTTGACGAAATGTATGAAGTTGATACATGGTTCTACAGTTGGTTCTACACCAACAACATGCTCAAGGAATCAGTTGATTTCGGCAATTCGTTCCGTCGTGCTTTCGGCCGTCAGATGATGATCAGTTACCCGAACTACGCCTCATACGGATATGATACCTCTTACTATTTCCTCAAAGGTGTCTCACAATACGGTGAGATGTTTGAGGATAATTTGGGACGCATCAGAACCTATCCGGTACAAATGGGATTCAAGTTTGAAAGAGTGAACAACTGGGGAGGTTTCATCAACCGTAAAGTGTACTTCATCCATCTATCCAACAATTACGAAGTGGAAAAGATTGATTTTGACCGATGAAGAGAATACTGTATTCAACACTACTCCTTACCTTGCTCTCTATGGCTGCAATACCGGCCAAAGCACAGGTCGGTGATCTCAGGAATATCATTTCCTTGGGTTTCAACGGCGGTATTGGCACCAACAGCATCACATTTATACCCTCAATAAAACAGGATCTGAGCTTGGGGCCGGTTGCCGGAGTGACATTCAGGCATATTTCAGAGAAATATTTCTTCCTGATTAACGGTCTCCAGTTAGAGTGCAATTGGGTCACCCGGGGGTGGACGGAGTATATTGATGACGGTTCCGGCAATGAATACACCCGCCAGCTCAATTATATAGAGCTGCCTTTCTTCGCACATTTAGGTTTTGGGCGGGAATACCGGGGTTTTCAAGGTTATTTTAATCTCGGCCCACAGATTTCATATCTGCTCTACGAAGTACAGAAAAAAGGCGGTCAACAACCATGGAATACCGCCAACCGCCCCAATCGCGTAGTCTATCAGTACGACAGGCCTATAGAAAACAAGCTGGATTATGGCATTTCCGCTGGCTTGGGAGCGGAAATACGTACAGGTCTTGGAGTTTTCGGTGTTGAAGGCCGATACTATTTCGGACTTGGCAATGTTTACGGCATAACCAAGAAAGACTATTTTGCACGTTGCGCGAACAGTTCCATTTCCGTCCGCGCAACATATCTCATCAATCTGTAAAAAGATTCAGTCCCTCAGACGGAATCCGTTAGCCTTGGCAAGGATTTCAGCCTCAGCCTTTGCAACGCCATGAATGGACATATACTCCAAAATCAGGCATACTAACGGAAAGGCGACAGGAATACCCGGTATGAATGATGCGCTACCCTTGAGAAGCAGGACATAAATCACGAGAATCAGGTAATAACCTGCTGTAAGCAGCATCATAAAGATTATTAGCCTTTTCTGAAGGACGAAATTACGAAATCCGGACAGCAGCAGTTCAAATATGCCCACCCCAAGATTAATAATGAGTATGACACCAAGTCCCCAAAGGGCTCCCTTAGCTGTTCCATCCTCATAAAGCAGGCGGAAATTGCTCAGTCTGATAAGTTCACCACCGTCAACGACGAATGTAGCAATGGGAAAAACAAGGCTGACAATCATCAATACGCAGATGAGAGCCAGCCATATCTGATGCACGTAAAACTCAATCTTCATCAGATATTATCCTTGTCCTTAGCAGGGTTGCGCCAGTAAATCTTACCCTCCTCGAATTCCTGGGCGGCAATCAATGTGGGTTTTGGAAGACGCTCATAATAACGGGAAATCTCAATCTGCTCCCTGTTCTCAAACATTTCCTCAAGGTTATCGGTAGTCGAGCTGAATTCGTCAAGTTTCTGCTTGAGTTCCTCCTTCATCTCTGCCGAAATCTGATTGGCACGCTTGCCCATAATGGCAACACTTTCGTAAATATTGCCGGTATCCTTCACGAAATCAACCAGATCACGGGTTACGGTGTTGGTTGATGCATTTGTTTTCTTGAAATCCATATTATTCGTCTAATATTTGTTCTTTTCCGTTCAAGTTCCTTGTGGAGATCCTGAAAATCTTTTCGGCCTCCTTAGAATATTTGCTCTCCGGAAACTCGTTCTTGAAAGCGTAATACTCGTCAATGGCATCCCTGTAGCGTTCATCCCTCTTAGATGCCACGCTCTCCTGGGCCAGTTGGAATTTTGCCCTGAGTACCAGTGCGGAGAGATCCTCACGATATTTTGTGTAAGGATAATCTCTCATAGCATTCTGAGCCACAATTATGCAAGACCTGTAGTTATTCCCCAGATAGAGACCCATATTGTAATATAGTTCAGCCGAGCCTTTCTCCTTCTCAACCAGACGGTCATACATCTCATAAATCATACCCTCAGCCTCATTGCGATAGCGGCTTGCAGGATACGTCTCTACGAACCTCTGTAGCGATGATATTGCCTCATTGGTACTCGTAGCATCCAACCTTGGGTCAGGCATATCCCTGAAGAGGCTCTTGCCCATCATGAACAGACTGGTTTCAGAGTAGTCGCTGTTCGGATAACGGGTGAAACAACTCTGGAAGTATTGGGAAGCTGAAAGGTAATCACCCATATTGAAATAGCACGACGCCAGCAGGAACATAGACTCCTCTCCTTGTGAAGTACCGTGCAGCATAACCACACACTCCTCAAGTATGGAACTGCAGGTAGTATAGCGTCCTTCTGCGTAAAGATTCTTGGCCAGGGTGTATTTCGTACCGTAATCCGATGCCTTGAGTATCTTGTTATACCCACCGCATCCGGCAAGCGTCAAGACTGCCAGAACAACTGAAACAAGAAATGGAATACACCTGCGCATCATGCCTATTCTTTTTCAACCTGCAAAATTAGCTAATTTGGAAGAACAGAGCAAGAATGTCATTCTTATTTAATATTATTTACGTATCCGAAGCACATCACCGTGGTCTCTGACAACACTCTCCTTCCACTTGTCGGAATAATCCTCCTGAATAGGGAATTCAGGTATGCCTTTATCATAACCATTGTCCATGAATGAGCCGTCAGGATTCTGCCTCTTTATATTACCGTCAATATATTTTACCAAAAGATATTTATCCAGATCCTGCCAGCGAGAGAACAAAGACCTTGCATTGTCAACACTGAAATCTGTCAGATACTTACCTGCATCAGCAACATTCATACCGGAAGCCTTCAAGTATGCCTCATCCGCTTTGGATATCATTCCGTTTTCATACTCATCTATAACCTGACGAACCTCCGCTCCTATTTTGTCGTAACGCAGATAAGCAAACTGTGCTATCCTGCTCACAGCCCAATACATCGAGGTCTCCGAATACTCAATAAGCGAGCCATTACCCTCACGAAGGCATTCAGGAACACTTTCCGTGCAGCTGAAAAAAGGCATCAGAGGAGATGTGGCGGCATCGTCCACACCAAACCAGAAAATACCGTATTTCTTGTCCGGACGGGACTGTGCCACATACCACCAGCCCGTCTGCTGAGTAGCGATGGCACGTTCGTTAACGTACTCCCAACCCTGGAATTCAAACTCCATCGGACGCCAACGGTAAGGCAGATGACTGCCGCCTGCACCTATGTCAGTAGTCATGTCAAGAGGTGTGCCCTCAAAGTGGTCACGCATCATGTCCGCCAAATCTTTTGTTGTTATTTTTTTATTTGGCTTCACATATAATGGCATGTGTTTTTTCAGGTCATACCCCATTGCATAATCCACATATTCATCCATCCCGTCGGAAAAACGGTTAAAGTAAGACCACACGCGTGCCTCACATCCCCGAGCAGCTCCGAAGTCCAAAGGATTATAAACATCACAGAAACTGAACTCCTCGTCCGTACCGCTGAAAATACCCTGCTCTCTGGCATGCTTAATAACATCCTTGGCATAAAGGCAGTTGTCCGGGTCATTAAAATCTATAGTGGTGATACGCGACTGGTTGGCATGACCCGATATATAACCGTCAGGAATGCGTTTGGCTACCCATACAGCTCCCCGGTTCACATTGCGACCCTTTTTGTCGAACTTGGGATTCTTGCCTATTATTTCCATAATCCATATCTCGTTCGGATCACACAGCGTGAACGATTCTCCTTCTGATGCATATCCGTATTCCTGCATCAGATTATCAATCAACATTATTGCCTCACGGGCAGTCTTACAACGCTCCAATGCTATGTATATGAGCGAACCGTAATCCATTATGGCAGTTGTATCAATGAACTCGCGTCCTCCGTAAGTAGTCTCGCCTATCACCAGCTGGTGTTCGTTCATATTGCCTATCACCGAATAGACATGTGACGCCTGAGGAATCTCTCCCAGATGTTTGCCGGAGTCCCAGTCTATAATCTCTCTCATAGCCCCTGCCGGATAATCCGCAGCAGGAGTAAAATGGAGCGTACCGTACAGCTGATGCGAGTCTGCCGCATACGTACACATATTGGAACCGTTGGCCGATGCCCCTCTCGTCACTATCAGGTTCGTGCAGGCGAATGCACCTGCAACAACAAATACTACTGTCAAAAATAGAAATAGTCTCCTCATTATTTTTCTCTGTTTTCTGATTTACGTGCAATAATCCCGGCAGCAATGGCACAAAGCTCACCGCATGGACGTTTCTTGTAATACTCAGGCGTGCGATCAGACGGGACGGGAGTGCCTTCAGGCTTGCTGAGCCCCAACAACTCACGGCATATTATGCTTCCGTTCATCTGCCTGAACTCACCCGCCATCTCCTGCACAAGGGCATAGTTCGCCGTCTTGGATGCCTTGTCGTTCACATCATCCGCCGGAATAATCGCCCCGGCCACCATAGTCATTGCCGACACCGTACCGCACACCTAGCGCATCCGACCCATCCCGCCGCCGAACCCGCTTGTAAGACGTGCCACCTCACTCTCCGGCAGTCCGATTACATCGGCAAAAGTCATAGCCACTGCCTGACAGCAGTTATACCCGGCGCTGAACAATTCACGAGCCCGCTGTTCCCTCTCTTCAACCGTCATATTACTTGTTCTAATTTATTTAGTATTCAAATTTACAAAAAAGTTCCAAGAAGAGTGTCAAAGTCCGGCTTTATTCAAAAAATAAAGACCTGAAGGCCATAAGCAGCGGTCTTCAGGTCTTTAATTATTCTAAGTGACAACTTACTTTGACATCACCTGTTTCCAGGCTCCGTCAACCTTCTTCAGTTTCATCGTCTCGTCATCCTCGGAACCATTCTTATAAACGAAGTGCACTTTTACAGTAGCTTCCTCACCATCAATCTTGGTATCGGTGATCTTGAAACTCTTAATCCCGCCCTTCTCTTCAAGGGACTTAGAGATCTTTTCCTCGGCTAACCCGGAGAGCATCTTCTGATCAGATTCCGAAAGATCGTAAGTAGCAGCAAATGCATCATAGTTACCCTTCTGGATAGCAGAGATCGCTTTCTCTACAACAGCCTCAGGACCGCTGCCTGATGATGAACATGCGACGAAACAGGCCATAGCAGCCACGACAACTGAAAAAACAAGAATCTTTTTCATAAGCATAATTTTTTTGGTTAAATAAAAATTAAAAAGAATAATATGGTTCATTATCCGAATACATGTACAGATGCTCAGGAAGTATCACATCACCCTTTATGTGAAAAAGGTTTATGTAGCGTCTCCTCCCTTCGGTAAGGTCTATCCCTATCTGATTATAGAGATGCCACACCATTTCAGAACAATAAAACATTGACGCGTCTTCGAGATCATAATCATTGTCAAACAGCACGCTGTCACGGGCATAACCGATTGCTTCCATACAGATTGCGTGAACCAGCAATGTATCAGTAACCCCTGTATGCACCAAACATCCCCTGCAAGCACGGTCATGGCCGAAGAACACATCCGGATCATCCTTCTTCACCCGGTCAAAATCACCTTTGAAATCAGGTTCTGCAGGAACTGCATGGACAATCATCCATCTGTCATTCTCACGGACCACAATTCCCACATGACTGAACAAGCCCTCGTCTTCGGTTGCCGTAACCGCCCGGCTGAAAAAACCTCGTCCGCACCGGAAAGCCAGATCCCCTTCAACCAATTGATCTTCCGGCAACTTTCTCATCTCCTCTCTTAACGAGCACGATGCGGCTGATAACAGCAGAGACAGAATGACCATGACAATCTTCACGGAACAAAAATAAAAAAAATATGATTAGTATGTATATAAAAAACCAATTATAATTGTCATACCTTTGCAAATTCCTTATTATATCCAAATCCTATGGATTTCAAACTCGTTTCTCCATTCAAGCCGACAGGTGACCAGCCGCAGGCTATCATGGAGCTTACCGAAGGGTTGCTGAATGGTACACATGCCCAGACTCTGCTCGGTGTGACCGGTTCCGGAAAGACATTCACCATAGCCAATGTCATTAAGAACATAGGCCGCCCTACTCTGGTGCTGAGCCACAACAAGACACTGGCTGCACAGCTCTACAGCGAGTTCAAGACGTTCTTTCCGGACAATGCAGTGGAGTATTATGTATCCTATTATGACTACTACCAACCTGAAGCCTACATTCCATCCACTGATACCTATATAGAAAAAGATCTGGCCATCAATGATGAGATTGATAAACTACGCCTCTCTGCCACATCGGCCCTGCTGTCAGGAAGGAACGATGTAATTGTAGTATCATCAGTATCATGTATTTACGGCATGGGTAACCCCGCTGATTTCTACAACAATGTAATTGAGTTGCACAAAGGTGACCATATCGATCGCAACGTACTGTTACGCAAACTGGTAGATAGTCTTTACACCCGCAATGACCTTGAACTGTCACGCGGCTGTTTCCGCGTCAAGGGAGAGAATGTCGATATTAACCTGGCTTACAACGACACCGCCGTACGAATCCAGTTTTGGGACGATGAGATTGATTCCATAGAGGAGTTCGACGTGCTGACCGGCGAGAGGGTTGACACATACGAGTTTTACCGTATTTATCCAGCCAACCTTTTCATGACCACTAAGGAGAGTCAGGAGCGCGCCATCCGCGCCATTCAGGATGACCTTACGGAACGTGTGGAATACTTCCAGGAGATAGGCAAACCGCTTGAAGCCAAGCGTCTTAAAGAACGTGTGGAGTATGACATAGAGATGATACGCGAGTTAGGCCACTGTAGCGGCATAGAGAACTACTCCCGCTATTTTGACGGCCGCGCCGCCGGTTCCCGCCCCTACTGCCTTTTGGATTTTTTTCCCAAGGATTTCCTGACAGTAATTGACGAGAGCCATGTGAGCGTACCGCAACTGCACGCCATGTACGGCGGTGACCGCGCCCGCAAAATCAACCTTGTGGAATATGGATTCCGCCTTCCGGCCGCACTTGACAACCGTCCGCTCAAGTTCGAAGAGTTCAAAGAACTTACAGGCCAGACCATCTATGTAAGTGCTACGCCCGCCGACTATGAACTATCTGAAAGCGAGGGTGTTGTGGTTGATCAGGTAATCCGTCCCACCGGACTTCTTGACCCCGAAATCGAGGTCCGTCCAAGCAAGAATCAGATTGATGACCTTCTTGAGGAGATTGCCGTCCGCTCAGAACGCGATGAGCGCGTACTTGTAACCACCCTCACCAAACGTATGGCCGAGGAACTCAATGACTACCTGCTCAAAAACGGAGTTCGCTGTAACTACATACACAGCGATGTGGACACTCTGGAGCGCATTCAGATAATGACCGATCTGCGCAAAGGTCTGTATGATGTACTGGTGGGCGTTAACCTGCTGCGTGAAGGACTGGATTTGCCGGAGGTTTCGCTGGTAGCCATTATCGATGCTGACAAGGAGGGATTCCTGCGTGACCACCGCTCGCTCACCCAGACTGCCGGCCGCGCAGCCCGTAACGTAAACGGCAAGGTAATTCTTTACGCCGACAAGATAACTGAGAGTATGCGCCTTACCATAGCTGAGACCACCCGTCGGCGAGACAAACAGATGCGCTATAATGCTGAGAACGGAATAACGCCCAAACAGATACAGAAAGCCCTCAATACCTCACTCCTGATACCGACCGGTCAGGACGACGAACCCAAGCCATACGTCATTGAAGACCGCACCGGAGCCGTTGCTGATCCTGTCATTTCCAGCATGACTCCGCAGCAGCTTGACAAAGCAATAGCCCGCACCCGCCGCCTTATGAATGAAGCAGCCTCCAGAATGGACTTCATGGAGGCCGCTCAGTATCGCGACGAGATGTTCAAACTCGAATTGCTTAAGAAAGAACGTCCCTTTGCACCAAACGCAACCGGAGAGAGCTAAGTGAAGCGCTTTTGCTATAGCAAAATAAAAAAAGGAAAAATGGTTTTCAGGTGAAAATCAGCTGAAAACCACCGTTTTGTTTTTATATACCAGAATCTTGTGTTCAATGTGTTTCTGCACCGCATGTGACAGGACTATCTTCTCAAGGTCCTTACCCTTGTTGACCAGGTCCTTGGGCATATCCTTGTGCGATATCCGGACTACATCCTGACAGATTATCGGACCTGCATCAAGCTCTGCGGTCACGTAATGGCTGGTGGCACCGATTATCTTCACTCCCCGGTCAAATGCGGCCTGATAAGGCTTGGCACCCACAAATGCTGGCAGGAAGGAATGATGTATATTGATTATCCTGTTAGGATAAGCGGCAATCATACGGTCCCCTATTATCTGCATATATCTGGCAAGGACAATGAAATCAATATTGTTTTCCTTTAGCAGTTCCAGCATGGCAGTCTCCTGTTCCAGCTTGTTCTCCTTAGTAATGGGGTAAATATAATATGGTATACCGAACATCTCAGCCACATGCTCCATGTCGGGATGGTTACTTACGATGAGTGGAATCTCCACATTCCATTCACCGGCGCTGTAACGTGCCAGCAGGTCAAAAAGGCAATGAGACATCTTTGAGACGAAAATGGCCATACGTGGTTTACTGTCACTGAAATAGAGACGGAAGTTCATGTCGTATTTTTTGGCATAAAGTGTACCGAAATAGTCTGAAATCTTCTCCTTAGGAATAAGGAACTCGTCTATACTCCACTCAATCCGCATATTGAACACATTTTCCACATGATCTACAAACTGTGCCAGATAAACCACATTACCTCGGTTCTCAGTAATGAAATTCGTTATGTCGGCAATGATACCCGGCCTGTCGGGACAGTGTAATAAAAGCGTTACGGTCATATCAATTTGTTTTTCAGAGCGCGAAATTACACAAAAAGGACACAATTTTATCCTATTATGCCATGAAAACGGTTCTCAAGAGCACAAATGATAAAAAAATATTACCTTTACAACGTTTTATCAGACCCGTGATGGATAACAGGAACTATTTCAAGGATAAGGTAGCCATAGTCACAGGGGCCAGTTCGGGAATCGGCCTCGCCACTGCCACGCTATTGGCCGGATACCGTGCCAAGGTGGTTCTTGCGGCAAGATCGGAGGACAAACTGGAAGCGCTGTGCAATAAATTATCCGCTTTAACTGAAATCATCTTCGTCAAGACCGATGTCTCCGTCCAGGATGAGTGCCGCAATCTCATAGAACAGACAGTCAAACGTTTCGGTCACATTGACATCCTGATAAACAATGCCGGCATATCCATGCGTGCTATGTTCAAGGACCTGGACCTGAATGTAATTAAACGTCTCATGGACGTGAATTTTTGGGGTACTGTTTATTGCACCAAATACGCCCTTCCCTACCTTTTGGAAACCAAAGGCTCAGTTGTAGGAGTCATCTCAACAGCCGGATACAAGGGGTTGCCGGGTCGTACCGGCTATTCGGCATCGAAATTCGCCATAAACGGATTCCTGGACACCTTGCGTTCCGAGCATCTCTACGACGGGCTTCACGTCATGATCTACGCCCCAGGTTTCACAGAGTCCAACATACGCAAGACCGCACTCCTGGCCGATGGTTCGCAGCAGGGCGACACTCCGCGTGAAGAGGGCAAGATGATGTCTTCAGAACGTGTGGCACAAATAATGCTGAACCATATCCGCAAGCGTTCCAGACGAGCCACACTGACTTTCACAGGAAAGCTGTTACTCGTCCTGACACGCCTCTTCCCCATCATAACCGATCATATGGAATACTGGTATATGGCCCGCGAACCGGACTCTCCGTTCAAACGCCGACGTGAAATAATGAAGAACAGAAAACAATCCGGCGAATGATGGTCCGCCGGATTGATTTTTATAAAATATACGCCGTCATCCGGCTTTCTACCAGGAATAGTTGAAATTGAGGGTAAGGAATTCCTTGTACTGATGATATCCCATCAGTTCTCCTTCCTTGTTTTTCTTCCGTTGCACGCTGTCATCAAACCTCCAGTGACAGAAAAACTGTATTGAGAAATACTTGTTCAACTGATAGTCAACCGTATTTTCGATATTGGCCTCCACACTCTCGTAATTGGTAAAATACTGCACCTTGGATGTCCATGAGAAATCATTGATTTTCCATTTGAAATTGGATTCCATACGCGAGCCAATGGTCTTTAGGAAATTATGACCGGCCTTTATTCCGAAATTGGTTGCTATGCTATCCACACTTACATAACGGCAGTTATATGAGAGCGGCGACAGCTGCGCGGAGAGCGTAATGTTCTTATTCTTGAACTTAGGCTTGTAATCCATACCGATGGATACATTACCGTATGCAGGTGCAAAGAATTTCGACTGAAGCTTAGTGGGCACTTTTTTGTCATAGACAGCCATAAACTGTGTATAGCCTTGTATCTGAACGGAATAATACCAACTCTGCCAAGCCTTGAGACCATATTTTGAAGTCAAGCGCAGGAGATCCTCATTGGTCTTCATCTTGGTTGTTCCGTCAACTTCGGTCGTATAATAGCCCAACTTCATCTCCAGTTTGTTGTCAAGTGTAGCCTGTTTCTTGGCATAGTTCGCTTCCAATGTTACCTGAGCCAGCACCGAATGGTTACTTTCACCGCCCTTGTACCAGTTGTCGGAATATTGGCTTTGGGTATATTTTCCTGAAAATTTTCCGAATTTCTTCCAATACTTCGGCTTTATGTTGACCGGTTCAGGCTCATATTTGTCCGAGATCCTCTCCTCCTGGTTGGTATCCATCTGTATCAATCCGTTTGCAAGCCCCTCTGTGTCAATATCAAAAGAACCTGTAATGGTACGCAGTTCCTGTTCTGTCATCCTGACCAGGTCAGGACGGTCCAGGTAGATATTCATAAGGACATCATTGATATAACGCTCCAGATCATTCTCCTTGCCGGATAAATTCTCTATCGGAAGCAGCTCCGAGTCATCCGGCTCCACTTCATCTTCATTGAAAAAGAACTCCCCTGGCAGTTCTATGGCCTCATCAATAACTGAACCATATAAAGTAAGTGGCATGAAAAGTCTGAAATATAACGGATTGTCCGATATGTCCGAGATACCCACTATTGTACTGTCTGAGGCCATGAGAGAGTCCGACCGGACAAACAGCGAATCAGCATCCGGCACCCCATGTTCATCAACGGATGCCGGCTCCCGGGCCTGCACTACACCTGCAAGTACCGGAAACAGGATAGATAATAAAATGATTCTGTTCATTATCCGGTTTACAAGCCTGACTTTCGATAACGGCAGTCAAACTGCACTTTTTCACACGGCAAATATAGCCCATCTTGTTCACTTTTAAGTTTAAAAAGAGAAAAAAAAACTTATATCACTCCCGCTGTTGGACATGCTCGCATCTTTTTTGTAAATTTGCACTCCGTTAATCAAAACAAGGAATTTCAAGTGGATAAGAGAAGTTATTTTGGTCTGATGACAATACTTTTGGCTATGGTTGTCATATTCATGTGGACAAACCGCTCCTCCAAGAAAGCAGGAGCTGACATCAATGCCTCCAGACATCAGACAGCCGTTACCGAGCCCGCACAGAATCTTGGTCAGGACACCTCATCATATATAATGCACCCCTCCGAAACGGTCGAAGCAGCCGATTCCGCCGCACCGTTTTTCCATGCCATGAACGGCACTGCAAGTACCGTCACGCTGGATAACGGCAAGGTTAGCATTGACATTTCCAATCTGGGTGCCATACCTGTATCGGCAGTACTCAGCGGATACAAGGAACAGGACGGGACAGATGTGACCCTTTTCAAACAGAATGAGATAAGCCTCAACTTCCTTATTGACGGCAAAAACGAAAACATCAGGACAAAGGACCTTTATTTCGAGCCTGTCGCACAGAGTGACCGTTCTGTAGTGATGCGCCTTGCAGTCCAGGGATACGGATTCCTTGACTTCGGGTACGAGCTCAAACCGGACAGCTATATCCTTGACCTTACCATCAAGGCACAAGGAATGGACAATTTCTTCAGCACTGATCTCAACACCCTCTCCATGGACTGGATACAAAATCTCCGTCAGCACGAGAAAGGTTTTGAGTTTGAACAGAGATACACTACTCTCACTTACAAACCCACAGAGAAAGTCAGGTCCAAGATAATCGGCATCAGAAAAACAACCTCCAAGACCGGTGTTGAAGAAGCTATTGACTGGATAGCCTACAAGAATCAGTTCTTTTCCTGTATCCTTGCCTCTGACCAGACTCTCACAGGAGCAACACTGTATGGTCAGACTTACCAGAAAGGCAATGGTTACATGAAGAAATTCCAAAGCAAGGCCAGCACAGCGTTCGACCCGACCGGCAGTGCACCCACCACTATGCATTTCTACTTCGGTCCCAACGACTATGCCCTCCTCAAAGCCGAGAGCAAGCTCATATCCACCGACAGGAAATTCCGTCTTAACAGGGTGATTGACTTAGGCTGGCCCATTGTACGCGAAATGAACCGCTTCCTTATCATGCCGCTCTTCAACCTGCTCTCCAAATGGAATCTCAACATGGGTATCGTGATACTGCTCATGACTCTGATAGTCAAGGCGCTTGTATTCCCGGCACAGTTCAAATCATTCATGTCATCAGCCAAGATGCGTGCCCTCAAACCATACGTTGACGAGATAAGCGCAAAATACCCCAAGCCCGAGGATGCCATGCAGAAACAGCAGGAGACCATGGCCCTATACAATAAATACGGTGTAGGTCTGATGGGAGGCTGCCTGCCTTCCCTTATCCAAATGCCCGTGTGGATGGCTTTCTTCTTTTTTGTGCCGAATGCCATTGAACTCCGTCAGCAGAGCTTCCTATGGGCTACTGACCTGACCGGTTTTGATGATATTTTAAGCTGGAAGAACAGCATTCCCTTGATAGGCACGCATCTGAGCATATTCTGCGTATTGTTCTGCGTCACCAACATCATCAACACCATCATCTCCATGAGGCAGCAGCAACAAGCCCCCGGACAGGAGGAACAGATGAAGATGATGAGATGGATGATGTACCTTATGCCGGTAATATTCTTCTTCTCGTTCAACAACTACTCCTCCGGACTCTGCTACTACTATTTCATATCAGGTTTAGTGAGCATCATCACCATGATGTGGCTACGCAGGTCAACCGATGAAAAGGAGATTCTCGCAAAGCTCGAAGCCAACTATCAGGCCTCGCGCAATGATCCTCAGAAACAGAAGAAGACCAGCAGCATGATGGCCCGTCTTGAGGCCATGCAGAAAGAGCAGCAGCGTCTGCAGGAACAGCAGAAACGCAGATAATCTCTATTTAAGCCACTTATCCAGCCAGCCGAAGAAGGTTCTCTGCCACAGTATTCCGTTCTGTGGCTTGAGCACCCAATGATTCTCGTCAGGGAAGAGCAACAGTTCTGCCGGTATTCCTCTAAGCCTAGCAGCCTGGAATGCCGCTACCGCCTGCGAATAGAGTATCCTGTAATCTTTCTCGCCGTGAATGCAAAGTATGGGAGTGTCCCATTTATCCACGAACAGGTGCGGTGATGAGGCGTATGTACGCTGCGCGATACTGTTGTCCCTTTCCCAGTAAGGACCACCTAAATCCCACTCAGGGAACCACATCTCCTCTGTCTCCACATACTGCTGTTCACAATTGAAAATACCGTCATGGGCAATGAAGGCTTTGAACCTGCCCTCATGGTTGCCTGCAAGCCAATATACGGAGTAACCTCCGAAACTTGCACCCACGCAACCAAGCCGGTCACGGTCAACATAGGGTTCCTTGCAAACGTCATCTATCGCTGAGAGCAGGTCCTTCATGCACTGACCGCCATAGTCACCGCTTATCTGCTCGTTCCATTCATGTCCGAAACCGGGAAGTCCTCTCCGGTTTGGAGCCACCACAATATAACCTTGTGCAGCCATAATACGGAAATTCCAGCGATAGCTCCAGAACTGTGAAACCATGCTCTGCGGACCTCCCTCACAGAAAAGCAACGTAGGATATTTTTTGGAAGGATCAAACTTGGGAGGATATACCACCCATGTGAGCATATCCTTTCCGTCGGTAGTTGTGACATGCCTCTCTTCCACCTTTATATTGTCAAGCTGACTGAAAATATGGTCATTCTCGTGCGATATTTTCTGGGCAAGACCCTTGTTCACATCGAAAGAGTAAATCTCGGTAGCATACTGCATGGACTGTCTGGAAACAATAAGGCGGTTATCATTACCTATCGCCAACGATACGTAATCGTTCTCATCATCGCTCAATGCTCTCACACCACCTCCAAGGTCAGTGCTATACAAGCCCATACGTCCGTTCCACGACCCAATGAAATAGAGATCATAGTCTTCCTTGCTCCATATGAAAGCATCAACATTGCTGTCAAACCTTTCGGAAACCGACCATTTACGTTTGGATTCCAGATCCATGACATATAACCTGTTCCTGTCACTCTCATATCCGTCATGCTCCATACTCAGCCATGCTATCGCCTTACCGTCCGCACTGAACTGCGGATTTGTGTCATAACCCATATTCCTGTCTTCGCCACCGGAAACCTTGCACAGGTTCACAGTCTCTCCGCTCTGCAGATAATAGAGATAAATGTCTGAGTCCGTGCTCTTGGCGTAATCGGAACCTGATTTCTTGCGGCAGGTATATGCCACAGCTGTACCGTCAGGAGCCCAAGCGAACTGCTCTATACCTCCGAAAGGCAGCATGGGGCTCTCGTATGGTTCACCTTCTATCAGGTCTGTCATTTTTCCTGATACTTTCTTTCCGTCGAAAGCAGCAACGTACGGGTGCGGCAGGGCAGTCACCCAACTGTCCCAATGGCGGAACATCAGGTCGTCAGCAATCATCCCCGAAGCCTTAGGCAGGTCCTCATACTGCTTTTCCTTGACAAGCGGGTTAGGCACACTCATGACCATAAGCACATTGCTCAAATCAGGCGCGAACAAGAAACCCTCCACGTCCCTGTCAGTATCCGACACTCTGGAACGGTGTCCACCGTCCTTATCCATTATCCAAATCTGCTGGGTTCCCGATTCGCCCGAAAGGAATGCAATCCTGTCATTATCAATCCAGGCAGGACTGTGTTCTGACCAGTGTTCCCTTGTAAGCAGCCTTACATCGCCGCCATCAGCCGACATTACATAGATAACCGTATGTGAAGCGTTCTCACTTACACTGTAGTAAGAGACCTGATATGCAATCCTGGAAGCGTCGGGCGAGACAGCCACGCCGCCCACTCTACCCATGGCCCACAGAACCTCCGGGGTAAGTTGTCCGTCACTGATGTTTATCTCACTCTTTCCGATATTCACGGAACTCTCATTTTTCTCCTTCATCCCGAAAATGCTGAAACTTGCGGCGGCAATCAGTGCAGCCACGATAAAACCTGCTAAGAATGTGTATTTTTTGTTCATAATGAACCTGATTATTTAATGCGAAGATATAAAGAATTCTTCATTCTCACCGTTTTTTTTTAATTTCGCCGTCTGTAAAAAACATCGGACATGATACTGTCAGCCTTTCTGTCAACATGCCTGGGCCTGCTTCTATCAGCACCCCAGTTTTTTAATTCTTCCGTACCGGTCAAAGCAAGAGAGTCATTGACAAAGGTTGCCGCCGACACTGTAAGCATACATTTCACACTTGACATAGCTCAGGGATGGCACGTCTATTCGACATCCATACAGGACGGAGGACCTGTTTCAGCCGAAATACGATTTGATTCCATATCGGGTGCTTCTCCTGTCCGGGAACTGCATTTCACAGGAGACGAGAAGGAGCAATACGATGCCGTATTCGATATGAATCTCCGTTATTTCGAAAACAAAGTCACTTTCATCCAAGATTTTGTACTCACCGCTCCCGAATGGCACATTGAAGGCGCTCTCACCTACGGAGCCTGCAATGACGAGAGTTGCCTGCCGCCTCAATATTCCGAATTCAACCATTCATCCGGCCATGCAGAGGCTTCTGCCCATACGGACTCCGGCTACGGCATTTCACAAATTGACGGCTATGATGCAGAACTATGGAAGCCTGTATCTTACCCTAAAGGAGCTCTTTCAAAGGGACGTAACGGTCTGCTCGGATTGCTGCTCACAAGCTTCATAGGCGGACTGATTGCACTGCTTACTCCCTGCGTATGGCCCATTATACCTATGACAGTCAGTTTTTTCCTCAAAAGGTCTCAAGACAGGAAAAGCGGTATCAGGGACGCCATACTCTACGGTTTCTTCATTATTACCGTCTATGTCACACTCGGGCTTATCATTACTCTGGTATTTGGGGCGAATGCGCTCAACTCTTTGGCCACCAATGCCATTGTGAATATAGTATTCTTTCTTGTTCTGGTTGTATTCGCATTGTCTTTCTTTGGCCTGTTCGAAATCACCCTGCCCTCCGGATGGAGTACAGGCACTGACCGCCGTTCCACCTCAGGCGGCATAGGAGGCATTTTCTTCATGGCGCTTACACTCACCATAGTGTCATTCTCTTGTACCGGACCCATTATTGGTTTCCTGTTAGTCGATGCGGCATCGTCAGGAAACATACTCGCTCCCACCGTAGGAATGTTGGGGTTTTCAATGGCGCTAGCCATACCCTTCGCCCTTTTTGCCATGTTCCCCGGCTGGCTCAAGTCACTCCCCAGATCTGGCGGCTGGATGGACAAGGTCAAGGTAACACTCGGATTTGTGGAATTGGCTTTTGCCCTCAAATTCCTCTCCGTAGCCGATATGGCATACGGTTGGGGAATCCTTCCTCGCGATATTTTCATTCTGCTCTGGATAATAATGGCATTGATGCTGGGACTATATCTTCTGGGATTATTACGGTTCAGGAAAAATGAAAATAAAACCAAGCCCGGCACACTTTCCATTGTCTTGGCGCTTGCCTCATTCTTATTCGCAGCCGTGCTTATTCCCGGTCTCAGGGGGGCACCGCTCAAGGGGATAAGCGCCTTCACACCACCTATGAGCACACAGCTCTTCGGCAAGAACAGCAATACCGTTGAACCGCAGTTCACTGATTATGACGAAGCACTAAAGGCATCATCCTCAAGCGGCAAACCCGTAATGATTGATTTTACAGGATACGGATGCGTGAACTGCCGCAAGATGGAGGCTGCCGTATGGAGTGACCCGCAGGTGGCCCGACTCATCCGCAACCGCTTCATACTCGTCTCGCTGTACGTCGATGACAAAACACCTCTCCCAAAACCGGTCACGATCAACGAAAACGGCAGCAACGTGAAGATACGCACTACCGGCGACAAATGGAGCCTGCTTCAACGCTACAAGTTCGGTGCCAATGCACAGCCTTTTTATGTGATTACCGATTCCGAAGGCCGCCTGAAGGCAGGACCATACACATTTGATACGGATGTCAAATCATTCCTCAGTTTTCTGGAATCAGGCCTCTAACCTTTGCGTTCACGGCGGATAACCTTTTTCCTACGGACGGACCATCCGAAAAAACCGGCCGGATTCGTTACATCAAAATATTCGCCGTGGGAGTAGGCGATAAGGTTCATGGCCGCCATGTCAATCTTGTCGTCATCGTCAATGAACCGCTCATCGACCAGGACATTCACCACCTCGGCAATGAACATGTCATGTGAACCAAGCGGCTTAATCTCCACTACCTTGCACTCTATCGACACCGGTGCCTCCTCTACTGTAGGTGCGTCAACCTTTTCCGCCTTGCCGGGGGTGATACCCGCCATACTGAACTTGTCACAATCGCGTCCGGAACGAACCCCGCACAGGTCAGTCGCGCGTGCAAGAGCCTTGTTCGTCAGGTTTATCACAAAGCACCCGTTTCT
This sequence comes from Bacteroidaceae bacterium, assembly GCA_017551845.1. The sequence continues at coordinate 21,152 of JAFZKR010000066.1, read as the reverse complement.
CTTGATAATATCGTATGAATATCTCTCCGGACGTACTGAAATATAGCACATGGGAGGATTGCTGCATATTGTTCCTGTCCATGAAACCGTCAATACGTTGTACTCATCGGGCACTGCGCCGCAACTGACAAGGACAGCCGGAAGCGGATATATCATTGTCCCCGGCTTGAAACTTCTTTTTTTCATTTTTCTGATGTCAATTTTCTGAACATTGGAGGTGTAGAGAGCGAAAAACGCATAAGTTCGCCGGTTACAGGATGAATAAATGCAAACCTGTAGTTGTGGAGCATCAGACGTCTTGCGGGATTCGTTTCAGCACCATATTTGATATCACCCGCAATAGGGCAACCTATCTCTGACATGTGAACCCTGATCTGGTTCTTTTTTCCGGTGAATATCTCCACATCCACCAAAGCATATCTTCCTCGTGACTGTATCACCCTATAATGGGTTACTGCCCTGCTCCCTTCCTCTTCGTTATCGGTGGAAAACATCTGCATACGTGAGTTCTGGACCAGGAAACTCTCTAAAGTATCCTCCTTCACTGCAGGAACATTTTCAGTCACGCACATATACCTGCGCTCCTTCACATAGAAATCCCAGTTGGAACGAAGTTCTCTGGTAAGCTCTCCGTTTTTGGAGAACATCAGTATTCCGGACGTAAACTGGTCAAGCCTGTGGCACACATATAGTTTGGCGTCAGGCTTGGAATGACGCACATAATCCTCTACTATACGGAAAGCGTTCCTGTCCTTTGAATTGTCATTGGCTACCGACAGGAGCCCTGACGCTTTTTCAATAACAATAATCCAGTCATCCTCATACATTATCCTTACCTGCGGATTATTGAATTTATAGAATGAGCGTCCGAAATTGACCTGAACCGTATCGCCAGGTTCCAATGGAGTATCGAACTGGGTTACAGCTTTACCCTGTATCGCTACATGTCTGTATTTAAGCATAGATTTTACTTCTGTTCTGCTGAGATTGTCCAAAACAGAATAAAGGAAAGGAAGAAGAGTGTTCTCCTTCTCAACCTTGAAATTTTTGACATTATCAGGCGTATAATGACCCGGACTGGCTGATTTCATACATTTATTTATTAAATTGTATGCTGCATTTTCACAAATTAACACTGCAAAATTAAAAAAACTCGCTAAATCTTGGACAGACAGAATAACTGTATTATATTTGCATCGTGTTTTTCATGGTATTAGATTTTATTTCAAGTTGAGCGGAACTGTGAAGTCCCGCTCTTCTGTTTTATTGCATGACGAGCCATTCTCCTGACAGCTTTTTTATGATCATGTAGTAATAATAGGAAAAACTGATGATTTTTACACAATAAATGATGAAAATTACCACACTAATCTTCGGTTATTATTATATCTTTGCAATGCAAACAAGGAGAGAGAAGATTGGTCGTGAGATCGGTTCATCTAATTTATTTCAATTATTGGAAAAGGACTATTGAGAACAGGAAGATCCGCTTTGGTAGCGGGTCTCTTGTTTTTTATACCGGTGCAGTCTTTGATTTCAGCCATAAAGCATCTTTGTCATCAAGAAGAGGACATATCGCAGTTGCAACAGTCCTGTTGAATGAGTTGAGCCAATCCCGTTCAGCCACATCGAGGAGTTCTGTAATAACTGCCGATGTATCTATGTATGTACGTGTAAGTGTTTCAAACGAAAGCCAACTGCCGAATACGTTCTCACAATCCCTGACACAAAGAATCATGTTCTCATGACGGATACCATGTAATCCTTCCCTGTATATTCCCGGCTCATCGGATGTTATCATTCCTGGCAACAAAGGCTGAGGATTAAGGTTCTGCCTTATAGCCTGTGGCCCCTCATGCACGGAAAGCACATTTCCCACTCCATGACCGGTACCATGTCCGAAATTTCGTCTTGTCTGCCATAACGGCCTGCGCGACACGGCATCAAGCCTTGCACCGGGAGTACCCTCCGGAAAAACAGCCATAGCAAGGTCAATCATAGCTTTCAGACAGATGGTATAATCCTCCTTTTCCAGCTCCGTCAAAGGTCCGAGCGGAACAGTTCTTGTAATGTCGGTAGTGCCTCCACGGTAATGGGCGCCACTGTCGTTGAGATATAGTCCATGAGGTTCAAGAAGAGCGTCCTCCCCTCTCACCGTAGAGTAATGAGGCAATGCGGAATTGGCTCCATAGGCCGATATGGTCTCGAAGCTCTCATCAATGAACCCTGGCATAGAAGCCCTGAATTCATGCAGTTTGTCCGACGCATCCGATTCCGTTACCTGATGCCCGGCGGCCATCTCATCCTCCAACCAATGGAAGAAACGCGTCTGGGCAACTCCGTCCTGAATATATGCCTTACGGAATCCCTCTATCTCCGTTGAGTTCTTGACCGCCTTCATAACCCCTATCGGAGAGACTGCAGCCACTGTACCGTCAGGACCGAAGACTCTCTCTACAGCCTGCTCTATCTCAAAATTGAGTGACGAAGGGCAGATGAGAATCCTGCCTTCAGGTTTCATATAACCTATGAATTCGCTCACTTTGCTATACGGAAGTATCTCCACCCCTGATTCCGCGAGGACTTTCCTGACCTCAGCAGGGAACTTGGATTCCATTGCGAACAGCCAAGTCTGCGATGGGCCTACAATTGCAAATGAGATGACGAATGGGCAGTAAAGCACATCATTGGAACGGATGTTGAGAAGCCATGCAATCTCATCCAGACAGCTCACCAGCATGTACCTACATCCTGATAAATCCATCTCCTTCCTCAAATATCCAAGCTTTTCCTCCCTGCTCAAGCCTGCATAACAGTCCTCATATATCCAGACCGGATCATTCGGCAATACAGGTCTGTCAGGCCACATATCTTCAAGGAAATCAGGTTTGGAAACCACCATTGCTTCTCTCCGGCCCGCGAGACGCTGTAATTCCGATGCATCGCCCATACTCATGCAGAGTCCGTCAACACCTATTACGCCGCCTTCATCCACATTGTCCGCAAGCCACTCCATCCATGTCCGGTCTTCAACCGAAACTGTCTTGTGGAGTTCTATACCGCTGCCTTCAAGTTCACGTGATGCCTGAATCCAATATCGGGAATCAGTCCACAATCCGGCATGATTTCGGGTAACGATCACCGTACCGGCCGACCCGGTAAAACCGCTGATGAACCTCCTCTGACACCAATGCTGAGGAGTATATTCGCTACCATGAGGATCCGAACCCACCGTTACTGATGCGTCCCAGCCCCATTCGGACATCAGACGTCGCAGCTCCTCAATTCTCTCCTTTATCATGAATCATTTCTTTGTTGCATCTCCAATTATATCGGCCAGTTTGCACAGGCTATCCATATCCTGAGCCTTCATCCTGCTGCGGATAGTCACTATCGGGTCAATGACCGTTACATTCTTCATGGTGCCAAGCATCTCCTTCATGACCCTGCCGGCCGAAGGTGCCCATGAGCCGTTCTCCACAAGACCTACAGTACGGTTGGAATAACCCTTTATCTGGAGACGATGAAGAAACTCATGCATAGGTGTGAAAAGTCCTCCGTCATATGATGAGGCCGCCAGTATCATCCCGGAATAGCGGAACGCATCTTCAACATTCTCAGCAAAATCAGAACGGCAGATATCGCTAAGGGAGGTTTTCATACCTTTGGCCGACAAGAGTTCCTCAAGCTTTCTCGCCACTTCCATGGTGCCTCCGTGGATTGAAGCGCACGCTATGAACACTCCCTCTGTCTCAGGCATATAACTGCTCCATGTACCGTACAGGCTTATGTAGTCCTCAAGGTTATCCTCAAGCAGAGGACCATGCAGAGGTCTGATGGATTTCACATTCCTGAGTGACACCTTGGCAAGCAGTGCCTTGACCTGAGCCCCGTACTTGCCGACAATGTTGAAATAGTAACGGCGTGCCTCGCATGACCAGTCATCATCATCTCTGCCATAGAAACCACATTTTTCCAAAGCCCCGAACTTGCCGAAAGCATCGGCGCTATATAGGGTTCCGTCAGAAGAATCGAACGACATCACCACCTCAGGCCAGTGAATCATAGGAGCGGCAATGAACTCCAGCTTGTGTGTACCCAAGTCCAGCACATCACCCTCTTTCACTGCAACTGTACGTCCCTCAAGTGATATCTTCTCAAAAAACTGAGGTATCATCTGGAGAGCCTTGGCGCTGGCCACTATCTTCATTTCACTGTATTTTTCAAGTAGGACACCAATCATAGCCGAATGGTCCGGTTCCATGTGATGCACCACAAGATAATCCAGTGTACGCCCTTCAAGAGCCTCATCCAGGTTCTTCAGCCAAACTTCCCCCTTCCGTGCATCCACTGTGTCCAGGACCGCCGTCATGGAATCACAAACGAGATAGGAGTTATACGAAATTCCTTCGGGTACTATGTACTGGCTCTCAAATAAATCACAATCCAGGTCATCCACGCCTATATATCTGACCTTGTCACTCAATTGTCTGAACATCACCTGTTATTTTTATCTGTTTAACCTGTTTTTATTTATCCACTCGACAGGAGTCATGCCTGTCACCTTGCGGAAATGGCGGTAAAAAGTTGCATCGTTGTTGAATCCCACCTCCTCGGAAACCTGTTTGACAGTTTTCCCGTTTTCCATCGTAACCAGCTTGTCCATTACCTCCTCCACCCGTAGTTTGTTTATATAATCGGAGAATGACATATTGAGTCCTTGGTTTATGGCATTTGAAACATACGTGCGGTTTGACGCCACAGCATCCGCCACATCAGTTATCTTGAGTTCGGAATTTCTGTACATCTTATTCACCCTGATTGCATTATCCAATTCCTTTATCAAATCCTCGTAAACTGTCGGGGAGACACTCTCTCCCGCCTTTTTTACATTCTGTATAAATGAAAACTTTTTCCAGTATTGCAGGATCTGGTTCACATCCAACTGATCCGCACTTGCATCCTCAGCCGTAAAATCTATCTTTATACCCTTATAGAAAAAAATGAAAAGGATAACGCTTACCAGCAGTGAAGGTATGGCAATAAGCATGCTGCCTGAGAAATAATCGCGGCCTATGATACTTTTCAAAATGGACAAGACCGATGAGAAGAGCATCAGATACATTATCCAAAGTATTATGGCAAAAGTCTTACTGGTGGTATTTGAATAGAAGTTCTGTATCTGACGGTCATACCTTATTATACATATTGATGATTTGATGCTCAGATAAATCATTACAAAATAATAAATCGGAATGACCCAGCCGAAGAGTCCGGTATTGACGGAACCTGTCATTTTGAAAACAACTGAACATACTATCAAAACCACCGAAGGTAAGAACAGCAGGTAATCATAAAAGTCCATATCCTTGGACGTTGTAATCTTTTTTATGAAAATGAACAGTACCGGATATATTGCAAGTCCGCATACATACAAGATAATCTCCGGGATGGCCGTATCCTGGTCAGGAACAAGATAATGGAACGCCTGAGCAAAGAAAAACAAAGTGCAGACCAATGCTAACGCCAAAAGTTTCGGCATGAAACTTTTTTTCCATCCATGGATATTATCAAGCACGATCATCACTGTCCAGAACAGAGCGACCATAAACGGAAGGAATGAGAACAGAGTATATACGAACATCAGGTACAAATATGATTTCCGTTCGCGAAGATAGCAAAAAAATATGTCAGTTCACATAGAAAAGGATACCTGCACGGAAACCGAAACCTGTTTTGTCATAGAGGAGCGTTGTGGAGAAAGCATACTGCTCGGTTATGGCGCATTTGAAGTTGAGCAAGCCCCGGAGATAACCGTTCCAACCGCTTACAGCAGTATCCACATGGTCAAACCACACTCCGGAATATCCTATTTGGGGAGTAAGCCTGAAGCGGTTCAGGCGGCCCATTTTAAAACCGTACCCCACCGCACCTTCAAATGAGACCGTATTTGATATGCCTATATGCACTACAGTGGATTGCTCCAGATTTATATTTCTGAAATAACCGCCCCAGGAGTTACCCACGCCCCACCCCTCGGCATTCATACCGCTATACTCATATATCAAAGTGGTGTACAGCTCACGGTTGTCAAAAAAATAATGCTGACGCGGCGTCAGTCCGGCAGTCACATTGGATTGCAGTGTGGCTGCCACATCGAACACCGTGTAGTAATTGAGATATCCTTCCAATTCAAACCGTGCATTGTAAGTCCCGTCGGCCACATTGCTGATAAGAAGAGGAGTCTCCCCCTGAAAAACATCATCGATGAATACCTTGGCACCCGGAGGGTTGGTAACTATAAGTACCGAACCCTGTCCTGAAGGAGGTTTGCCTATTTCGAGAGGATTTCCCTGAACCAACGGATATTCGTAAGGCTGGTAATTGTCATCTATTACAAGGGGGTCCTCCCATTGCGCACAGACATGACCGCACAGGCACAATGCCAGTGAAGCAAACATGTATCGTATCACAGACAACCCCTTCATACACATTTTAGATACATTTTAAGCCAAAAGGTTTAGAATCTGTTTAAAAATGATTAATTTTGGCGCACAAAATAACGAATAATCAATAATCATTAACTACAAATTCAGTTCATAAATTGATGAAAAAAATCTCAACAACCGCACTCATTGCGTCTATTGTACTGATGAGCGCATGTGGCCCGAAAGACCCCGGTCTGAAGGATGCCTACAAAAACTATTTCAAGATTGGTGTTGCCGTTACACCGCGTAACGTAACTGATTCACTTCAGGCAGCCCTGATTCTCAAGGAGTTCAACAGCATAACAGCTGAGAACTGCATGAAACCCGGTGAAATTCACCCTCAGCCCGGTGTCTGGAACTTTGCACAGGCCGATGCAATTGCTGATTTCTGCCGTAAGAACGGTATTAAGATGCGTGGTCACTGCCTGGTATGGCACAGCCAGTTCGCAAACTGGATGTTCAACAAGTATGACGAGAACGGCAACCAGGTCGTAGAGCGTGATGAAAACGGTGATACCATTTGGGTAGAGCAGCCCGCTCGTGGCGGATTCGGCGGTTTTGGCGGATTCGGCGGTGGTGCTCCTCAGGGCGGACAGCGTCCGCAGGGCGCTCCCCAAGGTGGTCAGAGACAGGGTGGACAGCGCCCGCAGGGTGCTCCTCAAGGTGCTCCTCAGGGTGCTCCTCAGGGTGGATTCGGCGGTTTTGGCGGATTCGGCGGCGGTGCTCCTCAGGGTGGACAGCGTGCACAGGCTCAGGGCCAGGCTCCTCAGACTGTAAAGGTCCCCAAGTATGCTAAGGCTACCAAGGAAGAGTTCTACGATTCACTTCGTGCTCACATCCACACAGTCATCAACCGTTACAAGGACGTTGTTTACTGCTGGGATGTTGTAAATGAGGCCATGAGTGACGCTAACAACCCCAACGCTTCTTATGAGCAGTCATTCCGTCAGTCCACAGCTTATCAGCTCTGCGGTGACGAGTTCATCAAGAAAGCATTCGAATTCGCTCATGAGGCTGACCCCAACGCCGGTCTTTTCTATAATGACTACAGCGCTTGGACACCTTCCAAGAGAACTTACATCTACAACATGGTCAAGAAGCTGCAGAGCGAGGGTGCTCCTATCACCGGTATCGGTATGCAGGGTCACTACAACATCTATGACAACCCCACCATTGAGGACTTCGAGAAGGCCATCCAGATGTATCTTGAGCTGGTTGATGATATCCAGATCACAGAGTTCGATATCCGTATCAATCGCGAGGCCGGCGGCCAACTCCAGTTCAGCCGTGGCGAGGGTCAGGTTCTTACAGACACTCTCGCAGAGATGCAGAAGCAAAAGTACGCCGAGCTTTTCCAGGTTATCCGCAAGTATAAGAAGAACTTCTCTTGCGTAACCTTCTGGAACCTTGGTGACCGCGACTCATGGCTCGGTGCCAACAACTTCCCGCTGCTGTTCGACCGCGATTACCAGCGCAAGGATGTTTACTACACCGTACGTGACTTCAAGAAGTAATCAAACTCTTGTAATAATAAAAGGAAGGGTGGCCTCATGGTCACCCTTCCTTTTAATTCATGCGGTTAAGCATTTCCGATTTCTCTAAGACCTAAAGCTTGATGTTCACGCTCTTCAGTGAAACGCCCAGCTCTTCAGACCTTTGCGTGGGAGATGCTGCACCTACAGTGAACTTATATGTTCCCTTTATCAGTTTGGTTTTTCCGTCGCTTTGGAACTCCATCATCTGATCCGGACTCACAGTGAAGTGTACCGTATGGCTCTCACCCGGTTTAAGGGTAACCCTCTCGAAGGCTACGAGCTGACTGTAAGGAGCACCCTGGCCGGCGTTGGGGGTTGATACATAAAGCTGTACGGTCTCTGTCCGCTCCACCTTGCCGGTATTGGTGACAGGTATCTCAACATCTACGGGTTTGCCCAGCTTGGGCTTCTTAGTCAGGACAGCAAGGTCACCATACTGGCTGCTGCCGTATGAAAGACCATATCCGAATGGATACATCGTATTACCTGTCATATACTTGTAAGTACGTCCTTCCATTGAATAGTCGCTGAAATCCGGAAGTTCATCGGAAGTGACAGGGAATGTTATAGGGAGTCTTCCGCTGAAATTCTTCTCTCCGAAGAGCAGCTCTGCCAAAGCGTCGCCACCTTCCTGTCCGGGATACCACGCCATTATCACAGCATCGGCACCTTCGGCAATTTCCTTAAGATTAATAGGGCTTCCGCCGGTGAGTACCACGATGAGGTGGTTGTTTCTCCCGCGCATCCTGGCGACACTCCTGAAGAACGACATCTGATTCTCCGGTAAATCTATACTCAGACGGTCTCCGATGCTTGGAGAACTGATAGCGTCGCTCTCCTCGCCCTCGGTGGTTCCGTTGTTACCCATGAACATTATGGTATAGTCAGCTTGTGCAGCCTGTGTAGTAGCATAGTTCCCCGGATTCACATCCCTTGTGGGAACAATGGTGTACGCCGGCTTGTAATTGACATTGGTTCCATCGCTCACCTTACTTACAATACCCTGCAGATAGGTGCTGTAGTGGTCAGATATACCATAATAGTTTCCCATCATCGAGTACGTGTCAGTTGCTGCCGTTCCTGTCACATAAACGTTCTTGATATCCTTACGCAACGGCAGGAGGTTATTATCGTTCTTGAGGAGTACCATAGACTCAACTGCAGCCTGACGGGCAACAGCATAGTGTTCTTCACTTCCTATGACCGAAGCGGGAATTCCGTAGTAAGGACAATCCGGGTCGTTATAGAGGATACCTAGCTTAAGCTGGGTCATCAACAACGGCTCAAGGGCTTTGTCAATGTCTGCCTCGGTGATGAGTCCACGGTCAATGGCGCTTTTCAGGCTGCGGAAAGAACTGCCGCACTCCAGGTTCATACCCGCCTTGATTGCGATGGCGCTGGCCTCTGCCGCATCCCTCGCAATATGGTGTCCGCCAAAAATGTCATCAATAGCCCCGCAGTCCGACACGATATGCCCGTTGAATCCCCATGTATCGCGGAGCAGGTCAGTAAGAAGGAACTTGCTGCCGGAAGCACTTTCACCGAATACCCGGTTGTAAGCTCCCATCACAACCTCCACATGAGCATCTTTCACCAGCATTTCGAAAGCCGGAAGATAAGTCTCATACAGATCCTTCATGGAAGGAACAGCATTGAAGCTGTGACGGACGGATTCCGGACCTGAATGAACGGCAAAATGTTTTGCACAGGCAGCAGCTTTCAGATAGAAAGGATCATCGCCTTGAATACCTTTTACATAAGCCGATCCAAGCGTTCCTGTGAGGAAGGGATCCTCTCCGTAGGTCTCCATCCCGCGACCCCATCTGGGATCCCTGAAGATGTTTACATTCGGGGCCCAAAAAGTCAGGCCGGTAAAGCGGCTGTAATTCTCCATTTCACGGGCCTTGTCGAATTTGGCGCGTCCCTCATCGGAAACAATGTCGCCAATCTTTCTGACAATCTCAGGATCGAATGTGGCACCCAGACCTATCGGCTCCGGAAAAACGGTGGCACGGCCATTCCGGGCCACACCGTGAAGAGCCTCATTCCACCAGTCGTATGGCTTGATTCCCAGTCTCTCCACTCCGGGAGTACTGTTCATCATCATACCTATCTTCTCATCGAGTGTCATTTGGGCAATTAACTCAGCCGCTTTCTTGTGCATTGCGGTTTCTTTTGTCTCTTGGGCATAGGCTCCTGTCGTAAGCAACGGTCCTGCCACGAGTGACAGAACGAGACCTATCTGCTTTGTTTTCTTGTTCATATTTCGTTTTGACAATGATTACTGATGTTAAAGTTACGGATTAATTCTGTTTGGCCCATATATTTTGCAGCTTTTTCAAGCCAATCATGAAAAACACCGGTATTTGAGACATCACCATAAAGCCCTAAAGTGCCCCGAATCTTTGATCCGGGGCACTTTAGGGCTTTGTGATTCAGAAGGGATTCGAACACTTGACCCACAGCTTAGAAGGCTGTTGCTCTATCCAGCTGAGCTACTGAACCAAGTCTGAAGCCAAACGAACAAAGTAAACCTGTTTACTTTGTTCCTCGCTTGAAATGACGAAAAGAAGGAACCCGTTCATTCTTTGCGTTGTTTCAAGCGAGCAAAGTGAGCTTGCTCACTTTGTCGTGGCGCTACCAAGGTCGAACGAAGTTCAACCACAGAAAGCATTCGCTCGCTTTCCAAGGTCGAACGAAGTTCAACCGAAAGAAGCGCCCGCAAAATTACTCATTTTTTCCTGATTTCAAATCTCTTTCTCCCTTTTTTGGTCAAAGAGAAATATTACTGCCAGAGGAACCCAATAAATAAGGAATGAAATCACCGACATCATACCCGGAGTGATTCCTGACAACATGTCTAAATGGGTGTATTTCACTGTTGCAATGAGTTGGGCGGCCACAAGCATGGTCAAGAGAAATGAAGCGGCAACCTTTATCATGGATGAAAGAGCGTCAACACACTCTCTTACCGTATGGAAAGTATCAGTTGAAATCCCGTATATGAGCGAAGGAAGCAGCACTGCAAGCATAAGAATGAATACGGCTCCCTCGGCCAACGGGCCACCCCTCAGGGTTCCTGTCACTCCAAGCAGCAGATTGCCTCCCGAAAACAGACCGTACAGTATCAAGACCGATAGCACAGCGAATATTGACAGGCTGATCACCATAGAAACCCGTTCCTTTGGCGAGAGCGTCCGGGTATTGGCGAAAGCCCTGAAGAATCCGCTTTCCCGCCCTGCCCCCAAGGCTATCAGTATCATTATCGCCTCGCCCACCGGAGCACTGCCCATACAGGCCGCTGCATTCCGCACGAACCATCGGATGCCCTGTTCGCTGAGTACGCTCCGCAACAACGGAGCACCATTCCTGCCCAATGTCCTTATCTCCACCACACTGCCTATCCAGGAGACAAGAATCACTATGACCAGCAGAATAAGATATATTACGGCAGGGTGCGGCAGATGCCACTTTTTCCTTTCACTCATCGGCCTCAAGTCTGGACGGATCAATAATATGCAGCTCAATAGCCTTCACCACCAGGCGCGTGACATTCACACCCCGTTGTTCTCCCTCAGGGAAGAGACGTGTAATAAGGTCCGCCTGACGTTTCTCGAGTGATTTGGAACTGAATGGCATGGTGCGCAGCTCGCTTATCATATCCTTGGTATAGCCCAAAGCCAGGTGACGCAGGAAACGTTCGTCATACTCATCTATCTCATAACGTATGAATGCAGTACGTTGCCGTCCCTCTTCAGTAACTGACCTGCTGAACCTCTCCACGAGTTTCTCCAAAATAGGCTGGTTAAAGACATAGCGTTTGCCGGACATCACATCCATCACCTCCGTCCTTGTAAGCAACTCGCCCGTCTTGAGCACTATCCCGTGAGCCCCGGCCTCAAGCACATCCACCCACAGTTTCTCATTGAGCAACTCACCCGTAAATATCAGGACTTTTATCTCCGGATGTTCCGTATGGACTCGTCTGCAAATATCCACACCCACGGTAGTCGAGCCGCCAAGACCAAGGTCAAGAAGTATAAGGTCCGGTTTGGCATCGGTCTCCATCAACTTCCAGAACTCCTTCTCAGTCTGTGCGGTCCCTATCACTTCAACCTCCGGAATATCGTTGCGTATGATAGAGAGAGTCCCCTTCAATTCAAGGGAGACATCCTCCACAACTATTGCTTTGAACTTTTCCATATATCATTACACGTTAATCCCACGTAGGCACTGTAAACCAAATCACCACTCCGTCCGTTTCCCTCTCCGCATTTATCCTGCACCCCGGATATCCCAACAACTCATCATGCTCCCTGATAATCTGACGGCATATCACATACGCCATACTCTCCCTGTTCTTCAATGGCGAGAAGAGCAGGTCACTCTCGGCATCACTCCATTTCAGGCCGCTCCTGTGAACCGAAATCTTCACAAAACCGCCCTCAACGGCAGAATCCGCTTTTATCCTTTCACCTTCCGACACATCCTCCACAAGGTTCTCGAGCAGATATAGCAGCATTCCGCCGTCAGCATTCACTGTCAAACCGTTCATCGGACATTCAAGGACAGCACTTATACCCCTTCTCGCAATATGCTTGTCAAAGAATGATTTCATATCGGTCAGGAGTGAGTCCACATCCACTCTGCCCACATGAAGCAGATGCTCCTTCGTCTGTGAAAGCGCATACTGGCTCAGTATGCCGAATATCTCGCGATAATAATCAACCAGTTCCAGCATTTCCCGGGCATTCACATCACCCTGGGCCATCTGCATGATACGGTTCGGATACCACACTGTCTCATGCTTCAGCGTAGAGAGACAGTTGTCAAGGACCAGATTGCTCACATGCAGCCTGTTGTCCTCGAACCTTATCCTGTCGGACTCCTCCTGCATCTGTTCCAGATTCCTGAACCCCGTCTGGAACCTCATTACACAACTGTTCAGAGCCGTTGCCAGGTAGTGTGTCACCATATCCGCCACAACACGCCAAGTCTCGTCCGGTTCGTGCTCAAGACGTATTCCCAATACGCCGTTACACTGCGTTACACCCTCCTGTTCAAGCAGTAGCGGAAGAGCCTGACACAAGCCATCAGCAGTACTTTGGGCAACACCGCTTTCTAAGCACTCACGCATACGGTCAGTGAGCCGTTCATCACGATTCCTGTCCACTGCCGATGCGGAACACACCTTGCCCTCATCAATGATGGATATGGTTAGTTCCCTGAGGTCACACAGATGGTCCATCTCACCTGACATGCCGTCGGCCACGCGCTGCAACACCTCATTCATATTAAACGTACCAGTGTTCCTGACAGACGTCGTCTCCGATATCCTGTTTACCACCCGGACCACCTGCTGGAGGTCACTGCGATAGCGGAGCCAATGTCGTGAACGCATCATGAACCGTGTGAGCAACAGGAGCATAAGCAGAACTACCAGCACTATCACCGCTATCGTGAGGTTGCTGTTATATCGCTGCAGCTTAAGACAATCCTTCTCTATCCTGTCCTCACTGTAAAAGAGTTTGAACAGCTTTAGATAAGCATCATTATTATATCGGTAAACCGCCCAATCCTTCAGAGCCAGGGCGGACACGGCCACCTCATTCCTTATCCACAGTACCGTCTCATAATCGGTGGCATAACCGGATTCTATCCAGTATGTCTCCGCCGGAGTGCGGGTATCACAGAACTCCAGCATCAGTTCCGGATTCCCGCCATTGGCCAGATAATCCTCATTCAGTGCCGTGAGAGCCGAATCGGCATAGGCAAGAGCCTCCTCGAAGCGCATCTCGGTATTACAGAGATAGCTCTGTTCAGCATAATTGTAGGCTTTTATTATCAGTGAGTCCGAGCCGTAAGCGTCATCGGGCGTATCGGAAAGAGCTGGAGCCGTCCATGTCGCAGCCAGCAACACCACTAAAGCTCTCCTTATTCCCTTAGGCAGCCTGAAAGAGAACCGGCTGCCCTTGCCCGGCTCACTCTCCACATTGAAACGGCATACGGAGAAGATCTCATCGGACTTACGGTATTTCTCTATTATCCCTCGGCAGTTCATCAATCCGAATCCGCTCCCCTTGTTACGACGGGCATCGCCGGAGCCTATGCTATCCGGATCATACACCTTCTCCTCATTTAAACGCCTCACATCCTCCTCGCTCAACCCAATGCCGTTGTCCTGAACCGAAATCTCCACCCAATCACTCTCCTCCTGAGCCTCTATCCTCACCTTTCCGCCGGATGGAGTGAACTTTCGGGCATTCTCAGCCAGCGTATTGAGCATAAACAGTGTCAGAACACGGTCAGCACGTACCGTGGCCTCCGTCCCTGCCACCTCAAGCTCCAATCCTTTAAGCGTGAAACTGCGGCTCCCGTGGCTCACAATATCAAACAGCTGCTGTAACGGGAAACTCTCTATGTTGAGCTTCACCATACCCTGACGGACACTTATCCAACTGGCAAGCACATCGTTATAGTCATTGATGCAGCCAGCCAGTTCACGTATGTACTCCAGACTCGCCTCATACTGCCCGCTGTCCGGCTGTAGTTGTGTCAGATGCTCTATCTCAGCCCTCATACGGTCTATGTACGGCAAGCACTCCGCCACCACCTGACAGCAGGTCTTGCGTGCTATATTCTCCCTCTTGTTACGGTCAGCATGCATCTTATATACATACTGCTGTTTCTCAACCTGGCGTAGCCTGTTCGCCTGTCCCGTCAGCTCATCGGCATTGTTAAGGGCCACCTTAATAAACGGAGTGACAGTGCTTATTACCGCACGGGAGTGCCTGTCGGGCCTCTTTCCGCCCCAATCCACATCAATCCGGCCATCCTGGGATACCGTAACACCCCGTGCACCCGTAATATCCCGTATGGAAGTCGAGACAGTACTGTTCAGCTGCTCCAAAAGCCCCGAGCTCTCGGATGCCGGACTCAGTATCTCCTCACATATCGATACTGTCCTCCGCATCAGCTCAGCATACCGTTCCCTGTAAGCCTTGATACGCTTATGGAACACCGCCACAGCAAGCAACAACAGCAGTATGGAACCGACAATCACATAGAGCAAAGCCATCAGCCTGTTGTTTGACCTCTCAAGGAGCATGGAACGGGCCTCGAAACGGCGGTCAAGACGTATATTCTTCTGTAGCTCCAGATAGACATTCCTGTTATAGTCCGATGCCACCTTGTCATCAAGTCCGGAATACGCAAGGCTTATCTGCTCCCTTATACTGCTCATCAGTTCCGGCAGAGCGGCCAACGGAGCCTCGCTCATCCAGCTCTCCTCCACTATCGCCCCGTCATCGCGATACAACTCAAGCCGTTCCAATCCATCGGCTTCTGGATAGTTAAGGCGCAGGTTGTCATTAAGCATGTCCAGAGCCTTGGATAGTGTGGCAAGCGCCTCCTCATACAGTCCTCTCTCTATATAGCATGAGGCCAACAGCCTCTCGCACACAATTATGTCATACTGGCTACCGTACTGTGCAGCCAGTTGCAATGACTTAAGAGTCAGCTGTGTAGGCAACAGCTCGGCCGATACATCCGATGCATTGAGCCTTGACAGCATATCACCGCTAACCCCCGAAAGCACCGTTTCTGTACCATACTCAAGCAGCAATTCCGCTATGGCACCTATGCTCAAAGCGTACATACGAGTATTACCGTCCCTTATGCTGTTCCTCAGGCAGTTGTCCAGGCTGCGCAGTCTCTGCCATACCTCATCGGGATCATCCGGATCACCTCCAATACCCAGTCCACGCATATACATGTACATCTGGAAACGGTCAGTGTCATCACGCAAGCCGTTGTCCTGCCTCACGTATGACATCTCGTATTCAGCCTGTAAAGGCTGCTCCAGCTCGGACCAGTAACGGGCTGATTCCATGCGGAAAGACCTCTCTAATGACAGCATCCTCCCATACTGCTCCTCATTGAACGTCACGCTCTCCTCATGAAGCAGCCTCAGCAGGAGCAATATCTCATTACGGTATTCGTAGTAAGATACATTATCGGAAATACGCTGGCATATACGCATCATCCCCACCTTGGCGGTAAGACGCTCCAGCTGGTTACCCGTCACATCCGGAATAGCGCTGTACAGTTCCCATGCCCTCCTGTAATCCAGACGGCTGAAAGCCACTCTGGCCATTATGTTCATGGAGAGAGCACGCTCGTCGGAATGGGGACGGGTCATATCGTACGCCAGACTCGCGAACTGCTCCGTGGAATCCAGGTCAATCCAGATATAGGAGAGAGCCTTGGTATTCAGCATGGAGGCTGTCTGCTCCTTCCCGGAACAGGAAAAACAGCACAGCGTCAGCATCAGGCCGCATAACAGGCCGGACAAAAGCCCTCCTATGTGTTTGCCGAAAACCATAGACACAAAATTAGGCCTTTTTTTCGTACCTTCGCCTATGAATATCATTCAAAATGAAACCCATCGCACACATAAGGACCGGATTCCCCACCAAATTCGGTATTCCGCGTCAGAGCGGCCTGGTCAGTTCACTTCAGGGAACCGTTGTGTTCCAGCCGGAATACCGTAACCCCGATGCCCTGCGCGGTCTTGAGGAATTCAGCCATATCTGGCTCATCTGGCAGTTCTCCGGGACGATGCGCGAAGAGTGGTCACCCACAGTCCGCCCCCCGCGCCTTGGAGGCAACACCCGCATGGGGGTATTCGCCACACGTTCCCCCTTCCGCCCCAATCCCATAGGACTCTCCTGTGTACGTCTGGAAAGTGTGGAGCTGTCCACACCGGACGGTCCGGTGCTTCATGTAAGCGGAGCCGACCTCATGGACGGCACACCCATCTATGACATCAAGCCCTACCTGCCCTATACCGACAGCCATCCGGAGGCCTCATCGGGATTCACAGGCACAGTCCCAATGCCGCACCTGAATGTCGTCATTCCAGACCATATATCCGCAACCATACCGAAACGTCTTGTTGAGCCCATTAAGGGAATTCTGGCCGAAGACCCCAGACCTCGCTACCAGAATGATCCCGATAGGGAGTACCGCCTGGAATACTCCGGTTACGAGATAGCATTCACCGTCCCGCAACAGGACACGGTTTTAGTCACCGGGTTCACAAAAAACAGGCAGTAGCCTTGTAACTTTGCATCAGAAATCCTCATCCAGCACGTAAGGTGTGCCGGAGGCTGTGATTCCGGCACCGCATATGCTGAACCTACGGCTGTAGGAGTTGTTGTAGAATTCCACACGGGCCTCTCCGTTCTCATCGGTAAACACATTGGGATTCCAGTAGAGAGTGCGACGGTAATCCACATCACCTCTGACAGCACCATTCGGATAAGACGGACCATAGAACTCCACCGCCTCAGAGAATCCCCGTATCATTGTGGTCCTGTCGCTCAGGTTCCTTGACTCCTTCCGGGTGGGAAGTTCATAATCTTCTTTCAGTAAAACGTCAATTAAATGATAGCGGCTTATTTTATGATAAGGATCTGCTTCTAAATTCATATCATGCATATCAGCATAATAATATGTGTCTATTTTGTTTTTCTCGTTCAGTAGCGGGACGAGCGGATATATATGGCTTTTAAACATAGGGTCATCATATACCATAACACTCCTGATGGACATCATATTCAATGTCAACGGATCTTCAAGAATCGCATCGTTCGGGACTTTGTCCTTGTAATGGACATACCAGAAGATAGGGAAAAAGAAATGATATCCCAGTTTGGTCAGATACCCTAACAGGTCAGTGGCGTATTCACCTTTGTCAAGCTGCAGATACATATCTTTTTCCACGTTCCATGCCTTGAACGTGTCATAGTCTATGAACTGGCGCTTGCCTATTATGTCCACCTCGTCAAGCAGTATGCCCTCCTCAACGTCAATCACCGTATCCAGCGTGTCCTTAGGCTGTGTGCCGACAGGCAAGTCAGTTTTCGCGTTTTTCCTTAACTTATTGCTGTTCGGGAGTTTCTCCTGCTCGCTAATGGCTCTCGGCTCAGGTACGTCAGTATAGTCAAGTTTTACTCTGGTACTGGTCTCATATTTTATCTTGCCGTTCCGTTTTTGTGAGGTGAGCTTTATGGACATGCGGGCCCAGTTATAGAAATCACTCAGGTCGAACCCGAAGTATCCCGTCGTGTCCGTGGTGTATTGGAATGACTCGAATGCGGTCTTGTCATCATAAGGTGTTACTGTGGCCATTACGTTGATGTCCGGCACAGGTGTGCGCCTGGAGTATGAGAGCACCTGCCCGTTCACGTTCAGACTGTCCTCCACCCTGTAGCGTTCCCTGAATCCCGTCTGCCCGGTCATGACCTTCCACTCGTAACGCTCCCATCCCTGCACCAGCGTAAGCAGGTCAAGAGCCGCACGGTGCACGCTGTCACCGCTCTCCATGTAGTAATCAGGATTGTGTATGTAACCGCGCAGGTCCGATGAGAGCAGCAGGTTCGACATGAGGTTGTCCACACTGCCGGTACCGTAATCCGCGGCATCCCTCACCGAGAGGCAGAAACGGTCCTTGAGAGGATTGCCGTCCTGACCTGTGAGCCTCATGCGCAACACCTCCCGCGAGAAGGGGCTGCGGTTCAGGCTGTCAGGGAATATCTCTATGGACGGCGGTGTGAATGAAGTGTTGTTGTGGAAGAAACTGCGGGAAGAGAGAATCTCGCCCTTCTTGTTGTAAAGTGTTATGCGGCACACTCCTATGGGCCAGTCGGCAGCGTTGATGTCCGTTCTGACGCTGTCCTGTCCCTTCACCTTCTCGAAGTGTATGAGGTCTCCCCTGCAGGTCACGGAGATACCCAGCTCGTTCTCCTTACGGTCCTGGGTACGGTATATGTCGGCATGTACGTTAGTGTCGTCCTTCATGGTGAGGAGCATGGAATAACCGCTCCTCTGGGCCGACGGCAGACGCACTCTGCGGCTCTTGCCGTTCATATCGACAAAACGCACTGTGGCTCCGCCCGTTCCGGTGGGAACCGTGCGGAAAGACCCCATCCCCTCATGCAGGGTGGACACTTCATCGGTGCTCTCAGGCAGTGTGAGCGTTCCGGAAATGGGAAAGCCGGAAGCATCGGTAGCCTTGAACGCCACGTTGCCCGGCAGTCCCCGTACCAGGCTGCCGCCCTCAGGATAGAATGCCAGGTTTATGTTGCGGTTGCCAGTTTCATCTTCCTCGCGTATGGGCTCCAGTTCAAGCGCATGCTGCTTGGGTTTTTGAATGATGCCGGAAGCATAATCACCATCCTTCTTAGGCTTGGCAAGAACAGGCAGGACGCGTGAGAAAAAGGTTTCCTGACCGAAATCGAACATATTCTGTGTGTAAGCCCTGATTTCATAATAACCGCTGGGATAATCAATTGTTCCACGGAGTGATCGTGACTGTGACGTGGACTGGTCCATAAGAACGAACGCCCCGTCACACTGTCCAGCCACAATCTTGAGCTTCAACTGCTCCAGCAAAACACCGCTCGGGTCCATCAAATCCACATACAGCACCTTGCTGGGAGCACGCTGCAGGGTGGTGGCATGGGTCACGAAAGCCTTGAACCAGATAACTTCACCCTGGAAATAGGCGGTGTTGTCGAACTGCAGATAGACCTTCTCCTGAGGGAACTCGCGGTTGAACTGGTGTATGTTGCCCGCAAGGTGCATCAGAGTGTCATGGACAGCACCTTGTGCACTGGCGGCGGGAGTGATTCCCACTGCCAGCAGAATGGCCAATGCCTGTATCGCTAACACTCTTTTCATACACAACGGACTGATACATTTGCAGTCATCAGTCCGTAAAGATATGAATTAAATCTATAATGTCAATAGTCACAAACCGGACGGATAAGCTGCGCCCTTTCCTGAGGGGAAAAAAGATTTGTTATATGGTGTCCGGACTCAGGCAAGCCTAACCCCATCATCTCCCAAGGCTTATTGTCCTCGCCCATATCCCCTGTCCAGTAATACATGTTGAAGAAGTCAATGCTGTTCCCGCTTGGGCCCACTATGGTAAACTTTTCAATGGTCTCATCTTTTATGATAGTTTTTGTCTCGCAGGCCAGCAGTTCATCCATTTCCTCCTTGGTGGGCATGCGCCATTTGCCTCCAAGGATGGCACGCGCGGCATCATATTCTGTTCCGCTGATTTGAGAGCCTATATCTATATATGAGTTTGACGATGCGTCCCAGTATTTGTATCTATCCTTCGGGATATTCAAAGTGGAAGTGGCAACAGGTTGCGTACACCCCCATGAGAAGAGTTTCATGTCACTGTTACTGTTATATTGGACATATTCCTGTTCTCCCAGGTCGCAGTTGGCCCACTTCACGCTGAGTCCCATATCCACAGCCATCTCGTCCAGACTCTTTGAGTTGAAGCTCTTCACTGGTCCGTAACAAGCCAGATCCATATCCTCGGACTTGATGAAAGTGCGGTAATAGTACTTGCGGCCAGCCTCCAGTCCATTAGCCTGCAGGCTGAACTTGGGGCTGTATTCATCCAGCTTGAATGTCTTGAAGGTGGCCTCGTCGTTGAAGGAGTCGTCAAGGGCCAGCATGACCCCTTGTGTGAACATGGATGCATCAAGCTTGTCCAGATTCTCGAACGAACCGTCAATACGTGCGTCCCAGTACCTTATGTCGGCAGCCTCCCCCGTGTTGAGGACCGGCTTGAAGCTCTTGGTGGTGAATGTGCCGCTTCCGCCCAGATAGCGTTTCTTGCCTGTCTTGAAGAAGAGGGCGTAACTGTATGTGGTCTCCGGCGAGAGGCCCTGGATGACGGCCTCTATGGTGCCGTTAGACTGTACGGTACAGCGGTTTGATACCTTGCAGCCGGGATTGTCGTTCCCTTCCAGCCAGGCGTTGAACACCTCCTTGGCTCCGTCGGTACCCTCCATGAAGAGTACGCCCTTGTTCCCGGAGAGGAGGTTCTGTGATGTGACTTCATCGCCGAAACCGCCAGTCACGGTGGCGGTGAAGGATGCAGGAAGACTTGATGAAGGCAGCTCGGGCTGGCCTGTTTCATTGCTATCACTCTTCTCGCAGGAAAACAAGAGTAGTGGCAATGTTAAAAGTGTAACATGTAATCTCACGTGAATTCTAATTTAAAGTGCAACTTTTTCAAAGTGAAAGTTAAACATAGTTT
>JAFZKR010000065.1 GCA_017551845.1 Bacteroidaceae bacterium | reverse complement strand
TTACAGCGGTATTTCCGGCCTCATCACCAAGTATGCCTCCCGATGCAGCTACGGCAGCAGTGGTATCGATTGTACCGCCAATCCATGCACCGGCCACCTGCGCCTGAGCCAACTCATTGCCGGGGAAGAAAAGCGGCAACAGCCAGTTGCAGAGCAACGGCATGAGATACAACATGGGGATAGCGACCACCATTACGAGCGAAATGACGTACGACAGTTTCTTCTGGTCTCCCTTTATGGTTCCACAGGTGGCAATGGCTGCCGACACACCGCATATACTTACCGAGCTGGCCAGCATGGTTGACATCTCGTCATCTACCTTGAACACCTTGCGTGACACCCAGAAACCGAAGTACCATACACAAAGCACCACAATCAGAGCCTGAGCCAGACCGTATGCGCCTGATTTGAGAACTTCCTGATAAAGCACTGTGGCACCTAAGCACACAATTCCTATCTTAATATAGAACTCACTCTGTATGGCGGGCTTGAGCCAATCGGGAACCTTAAAAAAATTGCTGATTATCAAGCCCAGTATTACAGCGAACAGCACTGCCTCAAGACCGTATTTCTTGCAGAACGGTATTGTGGCAAGCGCCAATGAAACCACCGTGAGCAAGCATATTACCAGGAATGACAGGAATATGCCCTTGAACGGTCTTCCTGTCAAGGCCGATGAGAGATAGAGTAAAGCAAGCACAAACACAAAGATATAGACTGCGCCCAGCCAACCCTCAAGGTTGCCAAGCGCCCCTGCACTCTGGCTTGCCAGGATTCCGGGAATCTTCAGGCTGTTCATCGTGTTGGGGAACAGCACTGAGAGAGCCAGCACAATAAAACCCAGAACGACTACTATCCACTCGTCGTTCACCAATGCTTTTCTTGGATTACCCATAAAGATATCAGTCTCTCAATACAACTTCGATGAAGTAATAATAATTCTCACCGAACATTATTTCGTTCTGATAACTCTGGTCATTCTTCTTCTCACGGGAATTGTTGAGGAGAGGCATCTTCGTATTGAAATCCTTCAAACGCAACCTGTTATTAGCAATCTTGACTGTTTTGATCTTGGAAACACTCATCTCGGCCGGATTGCTGTAGATACCTTTATACAACCATTCCTTCGAATCATGCATGTAATAGTAAATTGAGAAACCGTCATACTCAGATCCGCTTGTGTTGATGGGAGCATTAGCCTTAATCAGATAACCTAGCAGGTCAATCTCATACCTTTCCCTGTCAGCTGCGTCAAGGACATCAGGGAACTCGATGGTAGTATAGCCACCCTCCTTGGTCAATGTAGCATTGTCACCTTCTGGCAGAATAATACCTTTGGGCTTCTTGGCAGTATCAGATGAACCGCAACTGGAAACCATGAACAGCGCGCTGATAGCAAGCGGCAGGATGAACAGTGAAAAATTAATTTTTTTCATTTCGAGAAATATTTGTGGTCCGAAGACCTATTAAACATTATTGAATAAAACTTTGTAAATTTTTTGTAAAAATAACCCTTTCTCTTAAGCAATTCAAGCGGCCCGATTTATTTAACGATTATTAATAATCCGGGCTCATCCGGGACGATGCTACTTATGTCCAATGATGCTCCTGTTGATCTGATCGATGTACGACAGCAACTCATCCCTTCCGGTGCAATCTGCCGATGATGTGATGAAATATGGAGGTAGTTCATCCCACTCCTCCCGCATGTTTTCAAGGAACCGGTTCACATTGACATTCAGACGGCTGTGACTGGATTTATCCGCCTTTGTAAAAACTATGGCAAAGGGAACACCCTCCTCGCCCAAGTGATTTATGAACTCCACGTCTATCTTCTGTGGTTCAAGACGGCTGTCTATAAGTACAAACATGGATGTAAGCTGCTCACGGTAAAGCGCATAATTCTCTATCATACGCCGAATCTGTTCTCTCTGGGCTAGTCCGCGCCGTGCATATCCATATCCGGGAAGATCCACCAGATACCAATCATCATTTATCAGGAAATGGTTGATAAGTAGTGTCTTGCCAGGAGTAGATGAGGTCATTGCCAATCCTTTACGGCCTGTAAGCATATTGATAAGGCTTGACTTACCTACATTTGAACGCC
Source organism: Bacteroidaceae bacterium (assembly GCA_017551845.1). Next base: position 16,974 of record JAFZKR010000065.1, on the reverse strand, counting down.
CTATAAAGGCATATTCCGGCTTGTCATGCCGGGGGCATTTGCTTATATCAGTGTTGCTGATAATGAATTCAGCGCTCTTTATCTCCATAACGTATGCGGAATTACATCTACAAAAGTATGCATTTTTCACGGTATTGACTATTTTTGCAATGCAATACCTGATTATATATGGACCGTCAATATCCGTCAGCAGCATTGGAAAGAGCTGTGGGAGAATTCTCCCGCCTGCCAGGAATTGGGCGCAAGACAGCGCTGCGACTCGTTCTTCACATGCTTTCAAGGCCGGAAGAGGAGGTATGTCAGTTCGGACATGTTTTCTCAACGCTCAAACAGGACATTCATTACTGCAAGGTATGCCATAACATATCGGATACCGATGTCTGTTCTGTCTGCGCCAATCCCAAACGCGATAAATCAACTGTCTGCGTAGTGGAAAACGTTCAGGACGTACTGGCAATTGAGAATACAATGCAGTTCAACGGCCTATACCATGTACTCGGTGGTGTCATCTCCCCTGTTGACGGGATAGGACCTTCCGAACTGCAGATAGCATCGCTTGTGGAACGTGTGGCTTCCGGGGGGATAAATGAAGTCATTCTAGCCCTCAGCCCGACCATGGAGGGTGATACCACAAATTTTTTCATCTCACGGAAGCTCTCTGGCTTGGATGTGAAACTCAGTGTGATAGCACGTGGCGTAACCATAGGAAACAATCTGGAGTATGCCGATGAGGTCTCGCTGGGACATTCCATCCTGGACCGTACTCCTTTCGTATAACGAAGAACTATAAATATGGATATCAGATTAAAAAAACTATCAACAAGACTCAAGGCAGGATGGACCGGGATGTATATTGTGTCCGGTCTGATAGCCATTCTCTATGAAACCGGATGCCTGCCCAAAGGAACTGTGACTGAAGCTAAAACAGCATATATGCTGCAAATTATAGGTATTCTGCTTTCTCTTTCCATGATACCCCTCGCACTCAGGGGGTTCAAGAGAATGACGGACCGGTTACACAGCAAAGAGCACAGCGACAACCATATCCTGAGAGTTTATGAGACCTGCTCCTGGTTAAGACTCTTCGCTTTCTTTGTGGTCATTGCCGGTGGTACCTTATTATATTATGTCCTTGACGATACCATCGGATTGTATATAGCAGGTATAGGAGCTCTTTGCTCTCTATTCTGTTTCCCGTCATATGGAGCCGTCCGAAACGATACCGGTTATTGAACCATGCCGACAGTCAGCGTCATAATTGTAAGCTACAACGTGAGGCACTATGTGGAGCAGTGCCTGAATTCTGTGATGCGCTCTGTTCCAGATGCCCAGCTGATTGTGGTTGACAACTGCTCCAAGGATGGCTCTGTGGATTATCTGAAGCAACGTTTCCCTGACGCCAGGATAATAGCCAATCACGAAAACGCAGGTTTCGGAAGAGCCAACAACATGGCGCTATCCATGGTTCAAGGCCGATATGTACTCTTTCTGAATCCTGACACCGTAGTGGCAGAGAAGACTATTCCCCGGTGCATAGAGTACATGGACTCCCATCCGCAAACAGGAGCCGTGGGTGTAAAGATGATGTACGCCGACGGCTGTTTCGCTCCGGAATCCCGCCGATCATTACCCACACCTTCTGTCGCCTTCTGGCATATGACCGGCATAGGACGCATATTCCCAAAGTCCAGGGTTTTTGCAAAATATCACCTTTCTTACGAGGACCCCGACAAGGAATGCCCCATCGATATTGTATCAGGTGCATATATGTTCGTCAGAAAAAACGCACTTGACGTGACAGGCGGATTTGATGAGTCATTCTTCATGTATGGTGAGGACATAGACCTCTCCTACCGGATAAAGATTGCGGGCTACCAGAACATCTATCTGCCGGTTCCCATAATTCATTACAAAGGAGAGAGCACCGTAAAAACCTCCTACAATTATGCCAAGGTGTTTTATGATGCCATGCTGATTTTCTTCAACAAGCACTTTCGCCGTTCTGCCCGCATAATAGCCCCATTGGTCCGCTTAGTGGTGGGAATCAAAAAGATAGGCACATTCATGGCAGAGAACCTCTTCCGTCACCGCAGAAACGCGACAGGACGCAGGGTAAAATGTCTCTTCCTGGGCAGGGAAGAATCGTTCAGACAAGCCTTACCTCTGTTCGGAAACAGTTCCGTTCTTTCATTCCCCGCATTAATGCCTTGTACTGATTCCATTCCGAATAATTTGGAACTCGACGGTATCGAGACGATAGTGTTTGATACCGGAGTATTCACTTACGACACTATTCTGGAATGGTTATACATATTGTACGGCAAGGGACACCGCATAACAGCAGGTTTTTATTCACCGGATTCCGGACGATTGATAACTGACATTGAAGTATTATGAGTGACACTGATTCCAAGACCGAAGAGAACAAGAAGACCGGACATGTTTCGCTGTCCGATGGCAAAATCCGTCTGCGCGCTCCCGAGCCAGCCGATCTGGACGCTCTCTACTCGATTGAGAACGACACAGCCTTGTGGGTGGTTTCCGGCAATGCAATCCCGTTTTCACGTTATCAGCTGAACAAATACATCATGGAATCGGCCCATGATTTCTATACAGACCGCCAGATACGCTTCATGATTGTGAGCGAATCCGACAACGATGTTTTAGGATGCATAGACTTGACGGACATTGACCCGTACAACGGTCGCGCCGAAGTAGGAGTAGCACTGCTTCCTACCTTCCGCGGGCAAGGCATAGCATCAGCCGCACTGAAGATAATCTGCAACTACTCTTGTCATGTATTGAGACTCCACCAATTATTCTGTCAAGTCCCTTCCGACAATAAAGAATGCTTCAACCTGTTTGAAAACAATGGCTTCGGCGAATCAGGCCGACTCAGAGACTGGCTCATAAACCGTGATTCGTACTCTGAAGTGATTCTGATGCAGAAATTTTTTTAAAAAAAACATTGCTGTCGCTTGCCGATACAAAAAAAAGAGTTACCTTTGTAACCGCGAATCAGCAAGGTGCGTTAGTTCAGCTGGTTAGAATGCCGCCCTGTCACGGCGGAGGTCATGGGTTCGAGTCCCATACGCACCGCAAAAACATGCCCCACAAGCCGGCAATCCTGCCATCCGAGGCTATTTCGGGCCTACAATCATTTTTTTAATCTCTTACACAAACCAGTTCCAAGGGTACATAGCACGTGGGTCACCATTGAATGTAGCTATGTTCGGAACCATACATTGACATGTACAACATTATTCAACTTAAAGGTAAGGAGCTATCAGAGCTCCAGAGCATTGCCCAGGAGATGGGCATCCAGTCCATAAAAACCATGGACAAAAACACATTAGTTTATGCAATCCTTGACGAACAGGCCATTTCCGGCTCCAAAAACCGGGTTTCGGAACAAGACAGGCACGAGCGTAAGACGAGAAACAAGGTAACGCGTAAGGAAAACCCGGAGAAGTTGTTCTCCTCCGATGGCGAGCACGGTCATCAGAAACATCAGCAACAGCATCAACAGGTTAAACAAGAAATAGACAACGAAGAAAAAGCCACTGTCAAAACAAGCGATGACTCCTCCAGTACTCAAACTGATCAGCCCGCTATCCAATCGGAAAAACCTGTCTCCCAAGCAAAAAGACGTGGTCGTCGTCCCAATAAGAACTCCGAGACACAATCAACTATACAGGCTAAACCTGAGGAATCTGTCACCATAGATACCCCTGCTAAGGAACCTGAAAAAACAACAACCCATCCTGCCAAGAAACGCGGTCGTCCCAAAAAAAATCAGGTTGAAGTTCCACTGCCAGAGATTGACGAGGAACCTGTACATCAATTAATGACTATCAGCGAAACTGAAGACGTTCAGACTGCTCCGGAGTCAACCTCACAGGACATTCTTTCGGTTCCCGAAAATAATACTGAAATTCAGGATTACCAATCCCAGCCCAGTCAGGAACGCGAGCAGAACCACCTACAAAACAATCAACTATCTCCAGCCCAGCAGCAGGGACATGGTCAACATCAGCCTCAACGCAAGCAGGGATCTTTTTCCAAGCAGGATGAACCCAAACCTATGGTTCGCCCGGAAGAGCGCACATATGATTTCGGAGATGTGCTCAAGGGTGAGGGCGTACTGGAAATAATGCCCGACAACTACGGTTTCCTGCGCTCATCAGACTATAACTACCTGGCATCGCCAGATGATATATATGTATCGCAATCCCAAATCAAACTCTTCGGCCTCAAGACCGGTGATGTTGTGGAAGGTGTGATACGTCCTCCGCGTGAAGGAGAAAAATACTTCCCACTTGTCAAGGTGAACAAAATCAACGGCCTCAACCCCTCCATCGCACGTGACCGTGTGCCGTTTGAACACCTCACCCCACTCTTTCCGGATGAAAAATTCACGCTCTGCAACGGTCAGAATGACAACATGTCCGCAAGGGTGGTTGACATGTTCGCACCCATAGGCAAGGGACAGCGTGCCCTAATTGTGGCACAGCCCAAAACAGGTAAGACTATACTGCTCAAGGATATAGCTAACTCTATTGCAGCAAACCATCCTGAAGTTTACATGATAATGCTGCTCATTGACGAACGCCCCGAAGAGGTTACAGATATGGCCCGAAGCGTCAAAGCCGAGGTGATAGCCTCCACTTTCGACGAGCCTGCCGAACGTCACGTCAAGATAGCCAGCATTGTTATTGAGAAAGCCAAACGAATGGTGGAATGCGGTCATGATGTAGTGATATTCCTTGACTCTATCACACGTCTGGCCCGCGCCTACAACACCGTGGCCCCCGCATCCGGCAAGGTGCTTTCCGGTGGTGTCGATGCCAACGCGCTGCACAAACCCAAAAGGTTCTTCGGTGCCGCACGTAACATTGAGAACGGCGGTTCGCTTACCATTGTAGCTACCGCTCTTATAGACACCGGCTCCAAGATGGACGAGGTGATATTCGAAGAGTTCAAAGGAACAGGCAATATGGAACTCCAGCTTGACCGCAACCTGAGCAACAAGCGTATCTTCCCCGCCGTGAACATCGTGGCCTCAAGCACACGTCGCGACGACCTGCTGCTTGACCAAACCACTCTTGACCGCATGTGGATACTTCGCAAGTTCCTGAGCGACATGAACCCAATTGAGGCGATGGAGTTCGTCAAGTCCCGTCTGGAAACGACCAAGGACAATGCAGAATTCTTGGCCAGCATGAACTCGTGATTAGAGCAATCGAATTGCACATAAATAAAAAACAGCCGCATTACTGTGGCTGTTTTTTTATGCTTCTTGACCTATCAGGCTAATGAATTTAGAATGGCAGGTCGTCCTTCTCGTTGGAGGGAGCGAAGGGATCGGGGGCGGAAGCTGCGGGAGCAGCGTCAACGTAGGGCTGTGCTGCAGGAACAGCGCCGTTAACGTCGTGACTTACGCGCCATGCGCGGATATCGTTGTACCAACGGCCGTTGAATTCACGGGCATTGATGTCAAAACTGACTACGACCTCATCGCCTACATTGATTGCAGCCTGACGTATCTTGTCTTCTCCGAAAATGCTGAACATCATTTTTTTAGGATATTGTTCATTGATCGTTTCAAGAACAAATTCCTGAATCATCCATGGATTGCCCGATGTCTTGGATGTACCCGACCTTGATTCAAGAGCGGCTATTATTTTTCCTGTAATTTCCATATTATTCTTTTTTCTGTTTTCGCCTGCGAATTTACTGTTTTATCTCATAACACCCCCAACTTTTGTCACAATAAATTTTCAGTTTCCGATTACTTATCCTTATCTTTGTAAAAGCATACGCGCGAGTATGCGCGTACCTTTAAAACTATAACGTTGAATTCAAACAAAAAGGCATATTTATGATTTTCACAGTATCCAGTTCAGCCCTGACAAGCCGTCTGCAGGCTATCAGCCGTGTTATCAACCCCAAACCCGTTTATCCGATCCTTGACGATTTCCTGTTCCGCATTGAGGAAGGGAAGCTCTCAGCTACAGCCGCTGACAACGACACTACACTCGAAACCATCATTGACTTGGTGGAATGTAGTGGTGACGGCCAGCTCGCACTCCCCGCAAAGACTCTGCTTGAAGCCCTTAAGGAGATTCCTGAGCAACCGCTCAAATTCACAGTGAACGACAGTAACTTTGAAACAGTAATCGAGTATCAGAACGGCGAATACCGCATGATGGGACAGAATGCCGATGAATACCCTACCCCTGCCGTGCTCCAGAGTGACCCCGTATCACTCAAGATCAAAGCATCCATTCTATCCGACGGTCTAACTCGTACCATATTTGCCACAGCCGATGACGAACTCCGTCCTGTAATGAACGGTATCTATTTCGACATCAACGAGGAGGGTGCCACTTTTGTAGCATCGGACGGCCACAAGTTGGTATGCTGCAAGAACGCTACATTGCAGACCGAGGGCAAGTCTTCATTCATCCTGCCAAAAAAACCGGCATCGCTCTTCCGTAGCCTCATAGGTAAGGATGTAGAATCAGTGGATATTGAGTTTGACAGTCGCATTGCAAGGTTCTCACTGCCGGAGTTCCGTATGGTGTGCCGCCTCATTGACGGCCGCTATCCCAATTATGCATCGGTCATTCCTCAAAACAATCCGCACCACCTTACTATTGACCGCCAGACGCTCATCAACGCACTGCGCCGCGTGTCAGTCTTCTCGCCGGCCAGCAGCGGTCTCATCAAACTGCGTATCCAGGAAAGCCAGATATCTATATCCACACAAGACATTGATTTCTCCACTTCGGCCAACGAAACCCTGACCTGCCAATATGAAGGCATACCCATGAGTATTGGCTTCAAGGCAAACTTCCTGATTGACATTCTCAACAACATACCGAGCCAGGAGATTGTACTGCAACTGGCCGATCCGTCGCGCGCAGGAGTTATAGTCCCTGCTGAGCAGGCGCAGGACGAGAATCTGCTCATGTTGCTCATGCCAATGGTTCTCAACGACTGATGAAACTCAAGCTTGATAAACCGTTAATTTTCTTCGACCTGGAAACTACAGGTACGAATACTGTTCAGGACCGTATCGTGGAGATAAGCTATCTCAAGGTATGGCCTAATGGAAATGAGGATATTCACACCCGTCGTATCAATCCCGGTATGCACATTCCCGAGGAAGCCACCGCTGTACACGGCATTACCGATGACGATATCCGGGAGTGCCCCACATTCAAAGAGGTAGCCAAAGAGATAGCACGCGACTTCGAGGGCAGCGACATAGCAGGTTTTAACTCTAACCGTTTTGACGTGCCGCTCTTGGCCGAGGAATTCCTGAGAGCAGGAGCTGACATAGACCTGAGCCGTCACCGTTTCATTGATGTACAGGTAATTTTTCACAAAATGGAGCAACGAACTCTATCAGCTGCCTACAAATTCTATTGCGGCAAGGAACTGACCGATGCCCATAGTGCAGACGGTGACACCCGTGCCACCTACGAGGTTCTCATGGCTCAACTGGACCATTATCCTGATGATTTAAAGAACGATATTTCATGGCTCTCCGAGTTCTCTTCCTTCACAAGGAACGTGGATTTTGCCGGACGTATAATCCGCAACGACAAGAACCAGGAGGTATTCAACTTCGGGAAATACAAGGATATGCCGGTTATTGAGGTGTTCCGCCGCGACCCCGGTTACTACTCATGGATACTTCAAGGGGATTTCCCGCTGAATACCAAACAGGTTCTGACAAGAATTAAACTTCAGAGCAAATAATGGATAATATACTGAAAAACAAACACATAGTATTAGGCATAACCGGTAGCATAGCCGCTTACAAGGCTGCTATCCTGACACGTCTGCTAGTAAAGGAGGGAGCGGAAGTGCAGGTTATCATTACCCCTGCGGGCAAGGAATTCATAACCCCACTCACACTCTCAACTCTTACTCGAAAGCCGGTTATCAGCGAGTTCTTCAATAACCGCGATGGTGTATGGAACAGCCACGTGGAACTTGGCCAATGGGCCGATGCCATGCTGATAGCCCCATGCACAGCTGCCACACTCGGCAAGATGGCAAGCGGAGTGGCCGACAACATGCTCATAACCACCTATTTTTCCATGAAGGCCCCGGTGTTCATTGCGCCGGCAATGGATCTGGACATGTACAGCCATCCTATCACGCAACACAATATTGAGACCCTGCGCTCCATAGGCAACATCATCATTGAACCCGAAAGTGGCGAACTGGCAAGTCAACTTGTGGGCAAAGGCCGTATGAAAGAGCCTGAAGATATTGTCAATGTGCTGCAGCAGCATTTCGCCGCCTCACTTGAACTCTCAAAAAAAAAAATTCTCATAACCGTAGGCCCCACTCATGAGGCCATAGACCCAGTCCGTTTCATAGGCAACCACTCCACCGGCAAGATGGGATTCGCATTGGCCGAGGAGTGTGCGGCCGCCGGGGCCGATGTCACCTTGATAGCCGGTCCTGTGACGCTTGTCACTCAGAATCCGCGTATCACGAGGATTGACGTAACATCGGCTGCCGACATGTACCGTGAGGCCGTTGCCCGCTTTCCCGAGGCCGATGCCGCCATTCTCTGTGCCGCCGTGGCCGACTATACACCGGAGTTAGTATCGGGCTCCAAAATTAAGCGCAAAGGTGAGATCACGCTCAAACTCAAGCCCACCCGGGATATTGCTGCCGCACTGGGGGCATCCAAGCGCCCGGACCAGCGTCTCGTGGGATTCGCCCTCGAGACAGATGACGCATCTGCCAACGCCCATGATAAACTGGAACGCAAGAACCTGGATTTCATAGTACTCAACTCCATGCGTGACAAGGGTGCAGGATTCGGCTATGACACTAACAAGGTGACTCTCATAGACCGCAACGGCGAAGAGCCCCTTCCGCTCATGTCTAAAAGGCGCGTAGCTGCCGCCATAGTAAAACGGCTCTCGGGACTCTTCATAATGTTCCTCATGTTCTTCTTGCCTTCCACTGTCATGGCCCAGGAACTCGATGCACAGGTCTCCTTCAACACCTCTAAGATACAGGGAACTAACAGAAGCGTATTCACCTCGTTGCAGAATGCCGTTCAGGAGTTGCTTAGGACCCAATCCTGGACTGATTACCATTTTGCGGAGAACGAACGCATCCAATGTGTCTTTACTTTTACCGTTAACAAATATGAACAATCAACCGGTAACATGGAGTGCGAGTTGATAGTACAGAGCAACCGTCCTGTATTCAACTCCTCCTACTACACAACGGTATTCAATTTCCGTGACCCCAGTGTTGATTTCACATATACCGAACAAGACCGTCTAGACTACACACCCGGCAATGTGGGCAACAATCTTGTGGCCGTTCTTGCCTACTACAGTCTTTTAGTGATAGGCCTTGATTTCGATACAATGTCGCTTTACGGCGGGACTGACATACTCAGGCAGGCCGAAACACTCGCAGCCAGTTCCCAGTCGCTCGGTATCGGATGGCGTTCCTTTGATACCAATACGAGCCGCTACACAATTATCAACGATTATCTGAACGGCACCTTAGCTCCTTTCCGAGAACTTCAATACAAATATCACCGCAAGGGCCTCGACGATATGGCAACCAATGCAGATCGCGGTCGTGCCACCATTACAGAGAGTCTGGAACTGCTTTCCTCTACACGTCAGGCAAAAAGCACATCGGCCCTGCCTGACCTCTTTACCGAAATCAAGAAAAACGAGCTCCTTAGCATCTACTCAAAAGGCATGGTCAAGGAGAAAGAGAAAGTAGCTGACCTGCTCACCCGCATCAATCCTTCATTCACATCAGACTGGAACACCATAAAGACACAATAATGCTCAAATCACTAAACATCAGGAACTATGTTCTGATTGATAGCCTTGACATAGAGTTCAAGGAAGGATTCTCCGTAATGACCGGTGAAACAGGTGCCGGCAAGTCCATAATAATAGGTGCAATGAACCTGCTTCTCGGTAGCCGCTCAGACTCCAGACAGATAATGCAAGGGAAGGATAAATGCACAGTAGAAGGCCATTTCGGCACAACTGGATACGAACTGGAACAATTCTTCAAAAATAACAGTCTGGAATTCTGGCCCGATGATACTATCCTGCGCCGTGAGGTTACCATATCGGGTAAGAGCCGGGCGTTCATCAACGACACCCCAGTCAACCTATCTCAACTCAGGGAACTCGGTAGCCGCCTCATCGACATACACTCCCAACACCAGTCACTTGCCCTCGGCACCGAATCCTTCCAAATAGATACAGTTGATACCATAGGCTGCAACGGCAGCCTGAGAACCGCATACGAAACATGCTATGATAACTGGTCACGGCTTTCGGCGGAGCTAAAATCACTCAAAGCCATGCAAGAGTCCGATATGGCTGACCGCGACTATCTCTCATTCCAGCTCGAGGGGCTTGAAAGCGCCCGTCTGACCGAAGGGGAGCAGGAACGGCTTGAACAGGAGTCCGAAATACTGGAACATGCCGAGGAGATAAAGAATGAACTTTTCCGTGCCTCCGGAATACTGGATGCCGATGCTGAAGGTGCAATCAGCTCCGTAAGGCAGGCCATTCAGGCTCTCAACTCCGTGCGCAGAAATTATCCCGATGCAGGAGAGTATGCCGACCGTCTGGACAGCTGCCTCATTGAAATCAAGGATATTGAAGAGTCCCTGCGCGACTCGATGGAGAGAATCAGTTTCGACCCGCAGCGACAGGAAGAGGTGAACAACCGTCTGGACCTGATATATTCACTTCTAAGGAAACACCGCAAGGACTCCGTAGCCCAGCTCATACAACTTACCGGAGAGATACGCAGCCGCCTGGACCGTGCCGACTCCTTTGAGGACGAGGTCAAGGCGCTCGAATCCAGAACTGCCCATGCCCGTGCAGAGATGGAAAAAACGGCGGACATGCTCTCTGAATCCCGCCGGAAAGCATCCAAGACACTTGTCAAGGACATAGAGGAGCTGCTTGTTCCCCTAGGAATCCCTAACATAAGGTTCGGAGTAGATATAACCCCTTCGAACGGCTATGACCGCACAGGGCACGACAATCTGCGTTTCATGTTCTCAGCTAACAAGTCCCAGGCCATGCAGGAACTGTCGGCTGTAGCATCGGGTGGAGAGATAGCGCGTGTCATGCTCTCCGTGAAATCACTCATTGCCGGAGTGCGCACTCTGCCCACCGTGATATTCGACGAAATCGACACAGGTGTATCAGGAGCCGTGGCCGAGAAGATGGCCATGCTCATGAAACAGATGTCCGCCGGTGGCCGTCAGGTACTAGCCATAACGCACCTGCCCCAGATTGCCGCGATGGGTGCAGTCCACTACAAGGTATATAAAACCGATGACATCGATGCCACCCATACACGTATCTCCGTCCTGAATGATGGAGATAAGATACGTGAGATAGCATCCATGATGAGTGGAGCACACCTCACGCAAGCTGCTCTCGATAACGCCCAAGCACTTGTAGAACAATGGAAAACGAAATGATATTCGGCATACGCGCCGTTATTGAGGCCGTGGAAGCAGGCAAGGAGATAGACCGCTTGCTAGTTAGGAAAGACCTCCAGGGAGAACTCTCCAAGGAACTTTTTTCAGCCATCAAGGGATACAACATACCTGTACAGCGCGTTCCGGCAGAGAAACTGAACCGCATTACCCGCAAGAACCATCAGGGAGTGATAGCCTTCATCGCCCCCGTCATATACCAGCATGTGGAGAATCTCGTCCCCACCCTGTTCGAGGAGGGCAAGGAACCTTTCTTCGTCCTTTTAGACGGTGTGACCGATGTCCGCAACTTCGGCGCTATAGCACGCACCGCCGAGTGTGCCGGAGTGAATGCCGTCATAATCCCCTCCAGAAATAGCGTCAGTGTCAATGCCGATGCTGTCAAAACATCGGCCGGAGCACTACATATCCTGCCTGTATGTCGCGAGAACAATATTGCATCCACAATCAGATACCTCAAGAACTGCGGTATCCGCATAGTGGGTGCTACCGAAAAAGCCGAGCTTGACTACACCCGCACCACGTTAGACGGTCCCATCTGCCTTATAATGGGTGCCGAGGACAGGGGCATCCCACAGGAGCACCTTTCCTTGTGCGACGAGTGGGTACGCATTCCCATCCTTGGACAGATAGAGTCACTTAACGTTTCCGTGGCAGCCGGTATATTGATTTACGAAACAGTAAAACAGAGGAACAATGAGAACTGAACTGCACAGGACACTGATTGCAGTGCTGATATCTGCACTCATGCCGGTATTAGTCCATGCCAAGGCACCCAAATGGTTCAAGTCTACCCGTAAAGCCATGTTCGAGATTGTGGCGTACGATGATGACGGCCATGAAACGGCACGTAGCCACGGGTTCTTCACTGACAATGATGGAACCGGAATCACTGGTCTCAGCGTCCTTTCCGGTGCGGCCAGGGCGGTAACCGTCGACGGTCAGGGAATCACCCGTCCGGTGGAGATAATTATCGGAGCCGATGACTTATATGACGTGGTACGTTTCCGGGTCAAGACAGACAAAAAGTTCACGGCTCTTGCACCGTCGGCCAACAAAACTGTGGAAAATGACAAGGTCTATATTCTCCCCTCCGGAGCCGACCCTGTGGAAACGGGTGTCAAGGAGATCAAGGCCATTTCCGGTGGTCACAGTTACTATACGCTACAGACACCTTGGGACATCACTCTGCTCGAATGTCCCGTAGTTGATTCCGAAGGACGTGTGACAGGCATCGTCCAGCGTGGCAACGAGGGTGACACGCTGCTATTCGCCCTTGATCCGGCATACGTAAACGACATTGTAATTGCGGCACTTGACAGGGAAACCGAGGCTTACCAGAATCTGAGAATCAAGATTGCTCTGCCTGCCGAGGAGGACCAGGCTTTGGCATATATCATGATGTCACGCGGAGTCAAATCCATGATAGAGTGCCGGCAGCTCCATGAACAGTTTCTGGAACAGTTCCCGGACAGTCCGGACGGAATGTTCGCCATGGGCACGTTCCTCATTCTGGAAGTTGACTCCACACAATATGCCGACGGCTTGACCATGATTGACAAGGCCATAGCCGCATCCGACGGTGAGAAGGACCGTTTCCATTGCGACTATGCCAATATCATCCTCAACACTCTATCAAGAAACATACAGCACCCCTCGGTATGGACATTCGACAAGGCTCTGTACGAGATTGATGCCGCCATAGCCATCAAGCCGGAGCCCGTCTATCACCAGGTTCGCGGCAACATCCTCTACAGCATGGAACGCTACCGGGAGGCCTACGACAGTTTCGTAAAGGTAAACCATTCCGATATGGCATCGGCCGACACCTACCTCACCTCATATTACGTGAGTCGCAACATGGCTGACAGCCTGGAACTTAGCATTGCACTGCTAGACAGCGTCATAATGAAACTCGGCACCCCCATTCCACCCAGAGCCTCTCAGGTCCTGCTCGAACGGGCCATCCTGAAGGAGGAGGCAGGTCTTAACCGTGATGCTGTTATGGACTACAACAGCTACGAGCAACTTGCCGGTTCTTTCAACTTGAACTCCACCTTTTACCTGAACCGCCACAAGGTCGAAATCAAGGCCAAAATGTACGAGCAGGCACTTAATGATATCGAAAAGGCGCGTTCACTCTCCCCACGTGACTCCAGCCTGGTTCTGGAGCATGCCAGCCTGCTGTTGCGCGTAGGTCAGAATGACCAAGCCCTTCCGCTTCTTGAAGAGCTATCCCTCGCCTATCCCGATGTACAGGATGTGCAGCGTCTGCTCGGAGTGTGCTACATGAGACGAGAGGATAAAGTGAATGCCCGCCGTCACCTCAGTATCGCCAAGGAGCTTGGCGATGAACTGGCCGCACAGCTGCTGGAACAGCTCTAAAATGTGACAATTTGTCACAAACGGACATCTGGTCCGTATGTTGCAACATGTTCCATAGTAAACATATAAAACGGATGCTATGGAATACAATCAGAACAAACCGCAGAACCTTGAGCAGTTCGCCATCAACCTTAACGAGCGGGCGCGCAAGGGTAAGCTCGACCCTGTTATAGGCAGAGATGATGAAATAAGACGGGTTCTACAGATACTGAGCCGTCGAACCAAGAACAATCCTATACTTATAGGTGAACCAGGTACCGGTAAGACCGCAATCATTGAGGGCCTTGCCCAGCGTATCGTGCGCGGTGATGTACCCGAGAACCTTAAGTCCAAGACCGTATATTCACTTGATATGGGCTCACTTGTAGCAGGTGCCAAGTATAAAGGTGAATTTGAGGAACGTCTTAAGGGCGTAATAAATGAAGTAATACAATCCGACGGCAGTTTCATACTGTTTATCGATGAGATACACACTTTGGTGGGAGCCGGAGCCGGTGAGGGAGCAATGGATGCCGCAAACATACTTAAGCCCGCCTTGGCCCGTGGTGACCTGCGTGCCATAGGTGCCACCACCCTGAGCGAGTATCAGAAATACTTTGAAAAGGATAAAGCACTTGAACGCCGTTTTCAGACAGTAATGGTAGATGAACCGGATGTTCAAAGCTCAATCTCCATACTGCGTGGACTTAAGGAACGCTATGAGAACCACCACAAGGTCCGTATAATGGATGAGGCCGTTATAGCCGCTGTAGAGCTCTCCAACCGTTACATTACAGACCGTTTCCTGCCTGATAAGGCCATTGACCTTATGGATGAGGCCGCAGCCAAACTGCGTATGGAACGTAATTCAGTGCCTGAGGAACTGGATGAGATTACCCGTAGGCTTAAACAGCTTGAGATAGAGCGTGCCGCCATCAAACGTGAAAATGATACGGTTAAGCTCAAACAGCTCAATGCTGAGATTGATGAGTCGCAAAAACAGGAGAAATCCATCCGAGAGAAATGGGAATCAGAGAAAAACCTCGTCTCACGCATCCAACAGGACAAGCAGCACATTGAACAACTTAAGATAGAGGCTGACAATGCTGAGCGTGACGGCAATTACGGCCGTGTGGCTGAGATCCGTTACGGCAAGCTAAAGGAGTTGGAACAGGATATTGCAAACATCCAGCAGGAACTGCACTCCAAGCAGGGTGACAGCGCCCTTGTAAAGGAGGAAGTTACCGCCGATGATATAGCTGAGGTGGTTTCACGTTGGACAGGCATACCGGTAAACCGTATGCTTGAGAGCGAACGTGAGAAACTGTTGCACCTTGAAGAGGAACTGCACAAGCGTGTGGTTGGCCAGGAAGAGGCTATAAGCGCCGTAGCTAATGCTGTACGTCGCAGCCGTGCCGGACTGCAGGATCCCAAACGTCCTATAGGCAGTTTCATATTCTTGGGTACCACAGGCGTTGGTAAGACCGAACTGGCCAAAGCACTTGCCGAGTATCTGTTCAATGATGAGAAACTCATGACGCGTATCGATATGAGTGAGTATCAGGAGAAGTTCTCAGTGACACGTCTTATTGGAGCGCCTCCCGGATACGTAGGATATGATGAGGGCGGTCAACTGACCGAGGCCGTACGCCGTAAGCCCTACTCCGTGGTACTGTTTGATGAGATTGAGAAGGCTCACCCTGATGTATTCAACATACTGTTGCAGGTACTTGATGACGGCCGTCTGACCGACAACAAGGGACGTACGGTCAACTTCAAAAACACCATAATAATTATGACCAGCAATCTGGGTAGTGATTATATTCGTGAAAAAACAGCACAGATAGGCACATCCGATGCCCAGCGTCAGGAATGGCTTGATGAGACCCGAAAGCATCTGCTTGATATGCTCAAGCTCACCATCCGTCCTGAGTTCCTGAACCGGATAGACGAAACAATAGTATTCATGCCTTTGCGTGAATCTGAAATTCGACAGATAGTAAAACTTCAGGCACAAGGCGTTTGCAGTATGCTCGCCGGGAACGGTATAAGGCTCACCATTGATGATTCGGCCATAAACCTGATATCTGCTGCCGGCTATGACCCCGAGTTCGGAGCCCGTCCCGTCAAGCGCGCCCTGCAAAATCTACTCCTGAACAGACTCTCCACCATGATATTGTCCGGAGAGGTTGATCCGAACAAGCCTGTCACGGCATCAGTCCTGAACAGTGAAATCACCTTCAGTTAAGCTTATTCTTGACAATGCATTGACATTCCGGATTTCACTCTAAAAGGTGATTTCCGGTTTTTTTGTCATCATTTCGAATTGCAGTTCCCAAATATTGCTATATTTGCGAATTAGTGAGTCAATTATTACTTATTATTACTAATTTCTTGCAGAAATGAAAAAAATTATCCTTTCTATTTTTGTGCTTGCTGCCGTATCTGTATCGGCTCAGCAACAGAGAAACGCCTCGGTTCCGTCGTTTGCCGATGCAGTTGAAGACTTCAAGCCGAATGTCACCAACCAACCGGGCAGGCAATATCCTATGGTAAACTCGCAAGGTGCAGTACGCGTACAGTTACGCGCCCCGGGAGCGACCTCAGTCCAACTTGATCTTGGCCGTCGCTATGAGATGGTAAAGGACGAAAACGGCGTTTGGACCGGTACATCTGCCCCTCAAGATGTAGGTTTCCATTACTATCAGCTCATTGTGGACGGTACAGCAATGCCGGACCCCGGAACAGTTTCATTCTTCGGAGCCGGCCGTTGGGGAAGCGGTATTGAGATTCCCTCGGACGATATGGATTTCTGGCAGGTCAAGGATGTTCCTCAGGGGTCAGTCGAAGAGAAATACTACTGGTCAAAGGCCACTCAGAGCATGCGTCACTGCTATGTCTATCTACCCAACGAGTATGACAAGAACCCCAACAAGAAATATCCGGTACTCTATCTGCAGCACGGTAATGCAGAAAACGAGTACGGATGGTCTGTTCAGGGTCACGCCGGTCAGATCATGGATAATCTGATTGCCCAAAAGAAGGCTGTCCCATTCATAATAGTCATGGAT
>JAFZKR010000064.1 GCA_017551845.1 Bacteroidaceae bacterium | reverse complement strand
TGACAGAATCCGGCCTACAGTTGTCTGCCCTATTCCGCGTGCAGGATAGTTTATGATACGCTTGAATGCCTCCTCATCATTTGGATTCACACTCATGCGCATATAAGCTATCACATCCTTTACTTCCCTGCGCTGATAAAACGAGAGACCGCCATAGATTTTATAAGGTAAACCACGTTTACGAAGCGCCTCCTCTAGCGGACGTGACTGGGCATTTGTACGGTACAGTACGGCCATCTCACGCCAAGGAACATCCTTAAAGGTATGAAGGTCAAGCAGACGATTCACCACCATTTCACTCTCCTCAAGGTCAGAATGGGCACACATCACCTTTATCTTATCACCCTGCTCGTTCTCAGAGAAAACCTTTTTCTTTATCTGAGCATGGTTCTTGTCTATAAGTGTTCCCGAAGCCTCTACAATGGTCTGGGTGGAGCGGTAGTTCTGCTCCAGTTTGAACAGTTTTGAATCAGGATAGAGTTTGGAGAACTTGAGCATATTGTCCAGGTTGGCTCCGCGGAACGAATAGATGCTCTGTGCATCATCACCTACCACGCAGACATTGGCTCCATGACGGGTAAGCTGCCATACAATGCAATGTTGTGCATAGTTGGTATCCTGATACTCATCAACCAGAATATGCCTGAAACTGGTTCCGTAACGCTCCTGCACATCAGGATGGTCGCGGAACAGAATGAAAGTATTCAGCAACAGGTCATCAAAATCCATGGCATCAGACTGGCGGCAGCGCTGATCATACCGTTCATATATCTTGCCCACCATAGGTATGTGCTTATACTGGTCATGCTTGTATATATCGGCATTCCGGATATAAGCCGATGCAGTTATCAAACGGTTCTTGGCATTCGATATCCGGTTCTGCACAACACCGGGCTTGTAGGTCTTGTCATCAAGCTGCATTTCACGCACAATTGACTTTATCAGATTCTGGCTGTCAGTCTGGTCATAGATGGTAAAGTTGGAGCTGTAGCCAATCTTATCGGCTTCACTCCTGAGTATGCGGCTGAAGATGCTGTGGAATGTACCCATCCAGAGGTAACGGGCGCGGTTCTCTCCCACTCTCGCAGCAATGCGCTGTTTCATCTCACCGGCCGCCTTGTTGGTGAAAGTCAAAGCCAATATGGACCAAGGCTCCACCCCTTGTTCCAAAAGATGGGCAATACGATATGTAAGTACGCGTGTTTTTCCGGAACCGGCTCCTGCTATCACCATGCTGTTGCCATCGGTATATAGTACAGCTTCGCGCTGGCTCGGATTAAGTTCGCTCTGGTAGTCTATCATATTATGAATCTTTACGGACGCGAAGTTACTAAAACACGGAATTATTCCTATCTTCGTGGCACAAAAAGCGAAAATGGGTTATCAACAGCTATTTCCTTTGACTGACAGCATCTGGATATGTTTTGTAGTCCTGATGCTGGTTCTGTTTGTACCTATTCTCTGCAAAAAACTCAGATTTCCTCAAATAGCCGGTCTGATAATAACCGGAGTTCTTCTAGGCCCCGGACTCCTTGATATCCTCGAGATTACTCCAGAGATAAAGTTTTTCAGCCGCATAGGACTGCTGTTCATCATGTTCTTTGCCGGCCTGGAGATTGACCTGGAGGAAATGAAACGCAACAAGGTTTGGGGCGCCATATTCGGAGTGCTGACATTTGCCGTACCTTGGGGGCTCTGCTTCGTGGCAAGCATTTACCTGCTTAAACTATCCATAGACACATCTGCAATACTTGCCTGCATAATGGGTTCGCACACACTTATATCATATCCTATAATAAGCCGTTACGGACTAAGCCGCCGAAAGAGTGTAACAATATCTGTTGCAGGCGCCCTTATTGCCATCTTGCTCGCTTTGGTTGTATATGCCGTAATGATGTCCACAACAAGCGGAGAATACTTTAATCCATGGTGGTTCATACTTAAGATAACCGTATATGTCGCCGCTGTGATACTCCTTTATCCACGTATGGCAAGACGATTCTTTCGCAATGTGACAAACAGTTTCTCACATTTCCTGTTCGTGATGATTCTGCTTGCACTCAGTTGTGGACTCGCGGGGTACATAGGACTTGATTCTATTGTAGGTGCATTTTTGGCCGGCATAGTGCTGAACCGCTATATACCCAAGTCATCACCACTTATGAACCGTCTGGATTTTGTGGGAGGCACTCTTTTCGTACCTCTATTCCTGATTGGAACCGGACTCCTGATAGACCTTAGGGAGATGTCTGATGACTGGCTATTTCTAATAGCATTCGCAGTCCTGTTTACAATAGGTACCCTCGGAAAATGGTTGGTGGCCTTATTCATACAAAAAACAGGCAAGTTACAGCGCTATGACCGACGCATAATATTCGGACTTAGTGAGTCACATGCTGCAGGAGCACTGGCTATAGCCATGGGAGCTTTTGCCGGTGGTCTGATAGACAACAGCACACTTAGCACAACTGTACTGATTGTTCTTTTCTCATGTATATTAAGTAACATCATCACAGAGTATGGTGCTCTTTCCATCCATCAGAATGAGCAGTCCAATGTTCCCGCCC
Organism: Bacteroidaceae bacterium; assembly: GCA_017551845.1. The sequence continues at coordinate 4,523 of JAFZKR010000064.1, read as the reverse complement.
GTGACAACCGCACCTTGGTCATGCTTACGGGATCCAATACTCTTCAGGCCATTATGGACACAGCCATAACACTATATGACCGTAATGACCGGGATATGGTAGGGCTTTATGTAACCATTAATGGCGACCACGCACCCAAATACCTTCAGGACGGCAAAGGTCGTCTTGAGGAGGCACAACAGATCGCCGCATCGGCCGATATACCTTTCCTGACACACAATCGATTGGGCAACAATATTGTAGACAGTATAATACACGCATCAAATGAATTTGAGACCAATGGCATCATCATGGGACTGCCATTACGCCAAAGCATTGACCTTCCCTATTTCGAGAATATTATCAGCCCACTCAATGACGGATTCCATGGACAAATAGTATTACAACGTTTTGTTTCACCCATCAATACAATACGAAGGATTGTAGTGCTTGTTCCTGGACCGGTGCTGCAGGATGAAGCTTTTGAAAAATGTATGGAAAGCATATACCGCATAAGCATGGCTATAGGTTGTGGCATAGAATTCTACGGTAAAGATCAGCCCATATCGGCTGTACGCGGAACGGGACTCAATTTTTCAAGCGGAAGGGTTTCATACAATGAAGTCAGTGAGACAGCCGATATGCACTGGGTAATGTCAGGATTGCATTCTGACCATCTGCTTATGATAGTAGGGCCGCGGGACAATGAGAGTCATGCGGGCCGTTCTTTCCGTCATCTATATGAGCGCATCCACATGCCCGAAACAGATTTCTCAACAATGCTCCTTTTCCCTGAAACGCAAACCATCAAGGGAAAACAAGAAGCCACGCTCCGTACAGAACGTGACTTCCTCAAGATGCTCCGCATGTAAAAGAATCATTCTGCAGTTACAATAAGAAATAAGGCCCTCGAATGAGAGCCTTATTTCTGAATGCCACTTGTTTTCAAATGGAAATCATTTGAAAATCAATTGTGCGAAGTTATAGAGGCCGTACTTCCAGACAGTGAAGTTGTGACCTTCATTAGGATAGTTTATTAAGGTGCAAGGAATACCGTTCTCGTCGCAGAACGCCTTAAGTTGTGTGCTGTTGCCAATCAAGCCATCAGCACCGCCGCAAACCATCCACAAAAGCTTATTCTCCTTCTTTACCTTATCAACATCAGGAATGAGCTGAGCGGCACGCATTGTATTGGGAGCCGATGAGAAACCGCCTACATAGGCAAACTTGTCCATGTTGCTCAGACCAAAGTTCAGAGACTGGCCGCCACCCATTGACAAACCGGCAATAGCGGTGTGCATCTTATCACCGTAAGTACTGAAATGGCTGTTGATGTAAGGCATGAGGCTACCAATAAGATCCTTGTCAAATACGCCAAAAGCTGCAGATGAAGCCATACCACCGGAACGTGAATCATTCTCAGCGGCACGTCCGTTAGGCATAACAACAATCATATCAGCCACCTTCCCGTCAGCATAGAGATTATCCATGATAACATTGGGCACACCACCGTCATTCATCCATTCCCATTCATCACCGCCGATACCATGAAGCAGATAAAGAACGCTGTACTTCTTATTGGGGTCATACTTGGGAGGAAGATAAACATTGGCCTTACGGATTGTACCAACTGACTCTGACTTATACTCAATCAGTTTAACCTCACCACGAGCAATACCTTCACGTACCTGGTCAAATCCTGCAGGGGCAGCTACATACTCGTCAAATTTGACGTCAACCTGCTGCTGGCCGCCAAAGCCACCAAAACCTCCGCCCATGGGCCTACCACCGCCAAACATCGGGAAATTTGGCTCTTGTGCACTGGCACCTGCTGCAACGAGGGCCAGAGCTAATGTAAACAGTACTTTCTTCATTTGAAATAATTATTAATTGGTTAATGAATATTCCATATAAAAAAATAGTCAAAAAATGACCGGAAGTTAAATGTAGCCAAGATCATTCACATCACGACTCATTTTGTTACAGCAAATGTCTTTATGACATTCAACAGTTTCTTTCCGAAATAGAATGGCAGGAAAACAAAAGAGAACATGAGCACAGCCCCAAACCGGGAATAGCCCAACACGTCACGATAGATGCTTATATTGTAATGTATCAATGATATTTTCTCTCTTGACACAGAACCTTTACGCACTCTATATACGGCAAGCGGTTCCTTTATTCCGTATGCCAAGCGGCAACGGCGTAGAAGCTCTATGTTCAGCCCCCAGTCCTGACGTTTTCTGATAACAGGCATATAGGCATCACCGGTCACCTTGCGATCAAACATCATGGTCAGGAAACCGATAGTATTATCACACACAATACGCCAATATCTTACCTTGGACTTACACTTGACCATACCGTTAATACGGCCGTCCACATCACAAGTAAGATAGCTGGAATAGACCACTCCGCAGCCGGTTCTTTTCATTAACTCAAGCTGTTTTTCGAGCTTGTCCGACATCCATGTATCATCACTGTCAAGAAAGGCTATATATTGACCTTCAGAATGTCTGATGGAGTTGTTGCGAGCCACTCCGGGACCTCCGTTGTTGTCAAGCTTGAAAAGATGTATTCTGGAATCAATGGCAGCAAAAGATTCTACAATAGCCGGACCATCATCGGTAGAACAATCATCGGTGATAACAAGTTCCCAATTAGAGTATGTCTGCGCCCGGACAGATTCTATCGTCTTTGCGATAAAATCACCGGATTCATACAAAGTAGTTATTATTGAAACCAGACCTTCTGTCATCACCCTGCAAAGATACAACCTTTTTCATTTCAACTCACCAAATAGAAATTTATTGCATCTTATTGCAAGATTAGTTTTCCACAGAATTACTTTGGCAAATCAATCATCCGGCCGGTCTTGAGTAAAAAGGAATCAGTATAAAAATCCATAAGACCTCCTAGTGAAGTAAAAGTCATCTCTCCAAATATTATCCTGCCGGCAACATTAAAAAGATCGACCCTTACCACAGGAAAAGGAGCAGCAAGTTTCTCTGCAGTCTCAAGCATAAGTTCAAGATTATCCGGCCTGGGAATCAGTCCGTCGCGCATATAGTGAGAGGTGAATACAGAGTATTCCGGATGGGCATTCCATTCTTTGTCGTACGTCATGACCTTGGTTCCATGAGCGGTACGGTCAGTACATACCCATATATAAGTAGCCTTGCCGTTGAAACACCATATTTTATAGTCTATAAGCGATGTGGAATATAAAGCTGAAACCTGATCATTCTCAATCAGCTCTTCAATTACGACACGTGGTTTTATTCTCGAATAATGGATATTACCTTCTGATAACCCGTATGTCTCGTGAAGTGTGACATCAACCTTTTTCCTTATGCCTTCAAGGTCAGCAGTCTGTTTGTCACGGACCAATACCACATCGCCCGAACCGTGCGTCGTCTTTACCACAAACTTATCAGGCATACTGCCGAAATCTATATCATCGGCTTTCTCCCAAACGCCGTAGAGCTTATTAAGAATATGTCCAAGCCCACACTCCTCCACATACTCTCGTACTCCGAACTTATCGCTGAGCCTTGTCCATTCTGACGTATCTGTCCTCAAAGAAAGATACTGTATTTTTTCATTAAGAGTTTTAGGATTGTCCAGATTGAGTTTTTTATGGAAACGCAACCGATATCGTATCCTGACAATCAGTTCAGGATGCTTTCTACCTATCCTTGACGCTGTATCTTTGATCAGATTCTTCAGTACCCCCATATTCCGATCAATATATCATTTCATTCATTCCAAGAGCCTCCACAAGCTTTCCGTTCAGAACCTTATTCACATCGTAAAGGCTACTGCGTTCAAGTGCACGGGCACGCATTGGCTCCAGAATACTACGGTCCTCAACTACTGACTTCATAATCTCAGTAAGTGCCGCATTGTCACCAACGGGGAAGAGTATTCCGCAACGTCCTTGACCGATTATCTCCTCTGCATATTGCCAATTCGATGCTATCACAGGCAATGCGGCTATTGCAGCATCGGCTATAACCCCCGGAAAACCTTCAGTGGGATGCATGGTGGGAAACAGCATCGCATCATATCCGGACAATGTCCTGAAACCCTCAGCGTCGTTCAATTCAAGAAAACCTTTATAGCGAACGTTGGGAAGAGCATTAACACCCTTCATGAACCGTTCCTCCACATCGGCATCCATCCTTCCATAGAAATCCACTTCAAAAAGGGATTCCATCCCCATGGAGTCAAGTACCCGGACTGACTCGAGAATATGGAATATGCCTTTCAATTCTGTAAGCCTTGACAGGAAAACGAATCTGAGTTTACCCTGATGCTTCACACCTAAATCCGGCACAAAATAAACCGGTTTGAAATTATAGAGCCTGTATGTATTGTCAATACCAACTTCCTTATACAGTTCCTTCACCTTATCGGCCTCAACCACTATACGTTCAAGCCTGCGGAAAGGAGCAGCGCTGTAGATACCTTCCCTGATTTTTACAGGAGTATATCCACCTATCATAAAATAGTAGATTCTACTCTTCAGATGAAGCGAAGTG
>JAFZKR010000063.1 GCA_017551845.1 Bacteroidaceae bacterium | reverse complement strand
TGCCATTGGCACCCGGAGTAAGAACGATCTCTGTGCCATAAGCGGCGGCAAGTTTGCGACGCTCAATACTCATGGTCTCAGGCATGGTCAAAATAACCTTGTAGCCCCTAACTGCACCAACAAGTGACAGACCAACACCCGTATTACCCGATGTGGGCTCTATGATTGTACCTCCTTTCTTAAGGATTCCCTTCTTTTCTGCATCCAGAATCATTGCAAGAGCAATACGGTCCTTGACCGATCCGCCCGGGTTGAAAAACTCAACCTTGGCAATGATGTTTGATTTGATACCACGTTTAGCCGTGAAAGTCTTAAGGCTGACTGTCGGAGTCTTACCGATAAGTTCAGTAATGGTGTTGTAAATAGCCATAATATTTAAGTTTTGTGTTTGTTTTCTGTTTTCGGTGCAAAATTATTGGCACTGGAAACAATGAACAAAGAAAACAGAAAAACAAGAAAATAAATCTACACAATGCTAAATTACAGGCTATTTATTCTGTTTTACCGACAGAAAAAGCAACCCATCGGAAAGCATTGGTGAAAAGCAGGTTCTGAGTGGCATCGATAAATTCCTCATCACCATGTCCCATATTAAGATATATCATGCGGTACTTTCTGTTAGTCCATACTATCGGAAAGTCACCGTGGGTGACTATGTCCTTGATACCGAACGGAAAATTCTCCGGTGATATACTGACAAGCACTTCAACATTCTCATTGGCACGGGGTGAAGGAGAATACTGATAGAACTCACTGGCGGGAACCACAAACTGTTGTGGTAATGACCGCGTAACAGGATGCAGCTGAGTCTCAACATCCACAAGTGCCGGTTGAGGAGGCCAGTTGTTGCTTAAAAAACTGCCGCAACCCAGAAACTCATTCAGCCAAGGCCACTTGGTATTACCGTCATTATAACCTGTTGCATGGAAACCCATCCAGCCTCCACCTTGCTCCATATACTGTTCAAAGGCCCGACGCTCTGTCTCTCCATACGGAAGTGTGTTGAGCATTATCACCATGTCATATTGTCTGAGAGAATCCGGATCCGACGGACAAGAGGTTCTGGTTTCATAAGTAAAGCCTTCACCATAAGACAACTTATGGAAGAAATTTATTGCCTGTCTGTCAAATTCAACATGTGCAGGCTCTGCATAAGGATCCCAGACAATCAATACATGAAACCGTATCCTGTTTCCCGCATAGTCGGCTGTATAGGGGCCTGAATCGCCGTGCATCAGGATCCGGCATATCACATTACGCAGTTTCTCCTGATGCTCATCACCATATTCCCAATACATTCCGCCACACAGATTATGGTCTGCAATATACTGACATTTGATTCCTATGGATCGCTCATTCTCATAGGCCAAAATCAACTTACCCTGTGCATCAGCCAGATAAGGCACCATCGACTGCTCATGCCAGCACTCAGCCGCACCTCTTACAGTATCAGGTTGTGTGGTATATCCCAGTTTGCCTCTACCATACAATGGCATACCCATAACAAGTTTATCACGTGGTACACCAGCCTTAAGATGTGAATCTATTGCAGCCGAAGCGGTCATCCATCCGGATATTTCTGAAGGATATAATGCAGAGTGATGATATGGAGGATTACCCATGTCATAGGACATCACATTCACCATATCTATGTATCCTATGCAACTTTTAAAATCAATATAATCACCATTGGCAACAGTGGCACATGTCAGCAGTTTATCATCCAGCTGGAGGCGGAGGTCCCTCATCAGCAAAGAATAGTTTCTGATGTCTGCCGGTGATGACGAGATGCCTGCCGACGACTGGGTGGGGTATTCCCAGTCAATATCAATACCATCAAGCCCGAACGTATCCACCACATTGCGGCAACTCTTGGCAAAAGACATCCTGTTATCATCAGACGCAGCCATTTCACTGAAACGTCCGCTGCCCCAGCCTCCCACAGAAAGCAACACTTTTAATTGTGAGTTCTTTTTCTTTAAAGCCACAATACGTCGCAAACGGTCCGGATTGTCAATCCGCACTCCGTCAAATGTACCATTCACATGACCGAATGCGTAATTGATATGTGTCATGACCGTAGGATCCGGAACAGTCTCTGTCCATGATGTAACATAAGCCACCACAACCTTCTCAGCTGCCTTTGTGTTTAATAAAACCGACAACAACAGTACTGACGTTAAGATTCTTTTCATATCCTGTATCATTTGCCCGTTTGCAAAGTGCTTCGCTTGGTGCGCCCGTAGCTACGATAATCATCCAGCTCTATCTCCACTTCAGGTTCTGTGAGAGTACCCTCCTGCGGCAGATTGAACACTATGTATTTGATGCTCTTACCCCGTTCCAGCCACTGCTGCTCATAGTGAGTCTTGATGGAAAGAATGTGATCGGCATCACTGCTGGCATAGAGGTCATCGGTGCGGAACTCTACCGGCAAATGGTTATAATCAACCATTGTGCAGGTGTAGGTGTACATGAAGTTGCTGTCAGTCTTAAGGTGAATCTTGCCACCAGGTTTAAGAATCCTACGATACCGCTCCATGAAATAAGTGGATGTAAGGCGCTTGGTAGTCTTTTTCATCTGCGGATCAGGAAATGTGAGCCAAATCTCGCTGACCTCGCCCGGAGCAAAGAAACGGTCAATAAGTTCTATGTTGGTACGCAGAAAAGCCACATTCTTCATCCCGGCCTCATGAGACTGCTTTGCACCCGTCCACATTCGGGCACCCTTGATGTCAACACCAATGAAGTTCTTGTCAGGGAACAATCCGGCAAGTCCTACGGTATATTCACCGTGACCGCAACCCAGTTCCAAAACAATAGGTCCGTCATTATGAAAGAAGGAGCTGTTCCAACAGCCCCTCATTTCAAAATGAGTCTCCTCCTTATATGAACATACCGGCTCGAACACGTGCGGGAACCCGCGCATATCCTCAAACTTGGCCAGTTTGCCCTTTGACATATGGTTTAGAGGTCAAGTACAGTTACCCAGCCGTGAGTATCGGGAGCGTCACCATACTGGATGGCACGCAACTGATGGTACAGGCCTGTAAGAACAGGACCCGGTTTGCCGTCACCAATGACATATGACTTGCCAAGCTCAATATCATCGATACGTGAGATGGGTGAGATAACGGCTGCGGTACCGCAAGCACCAGCCTCGCTCATCTCATTAAGCTCCTCCAGAGGAACCGGACGACACTCAACGGTCATACCGTTGTCCTTTGCAAGCTGCTGCAGACTCTTATTCGTGATTGAAGGCAGAATTGACTCCGACTTGGGAGTTATATAGCTGTTGCCCTTTATGCCGATAAAGTTAGCGGCACCGCACTCATCGATATATTTCTTCTCCTTGGCATCCAGATAGAACTCACTGCCGTAACCCTTCTCATGAGCAATGTTGTGGGCAAAGAGGCTGGCAGCGTAGTTACCGCCCACCTTGTACTTACCCATGCCTAATGGTGCCGAACGGTCATATGAACGAACGAGAGCATAGGCATTAGCAGCAAAACCTCCCTTGAAATACGGGCCTACCGGCATAACGAATATCAGGAACATGTACTCTTTAGCCGGTTTCACACCAATCTCTGCGCCTGTACCCACCAGAAGCGGACGTATGTAAAGCGATGCTCCACTCTCGTATGGAGGAATGAACTCCTTGTTAAGCTCAACAACGCGTTTCACCATCTTGCAGAATGTATCAGTAGGCAACTCTGGCATCATGGTAGCGCGGCAAGTGCTCTGCATACGTTCGGCATTGGCCTCCATACGGAATATGCGCACCTTGCCATCCCTGCCTCGGAAAGCCTTAAGGCCCTCAAATGCCTCCTGACCATAATGCAGACAGGTTGCGGCAATGTGCATAGGTACATACTCGGAGTCAGATTCCTCAATCTCGCCCCATTTTCCGTCTTTATACCAAATTCTGAGATTCCAGTTGGTCTTCATATAACCGAATGACAGATTGGCCCAGTCAAGTTCTTTCATAGCAGTGTCGTATTATAAATAATGTCGCGAAATTACAAAAAAGATGTCAGCGCGTCACCATTGCAAAGTCAAATAAACTAAATTTGCGGTAATATGGAAAATAAAGATAATGAATCGGGTACTCCGATGCCCGAAAGCACCAGCGAAAGATTCATCAAAAACATCAGGATAATACGTTTTATCCTTTTGTCAACTGTTCTCTACATTATAACCGACACCATTGGCCGATGGTTCCTTCCCGATGACATCCGCGTACCTGGTATCTATCTGGCACTTATCTGGATCCTCTGCCTTGCTACAGGAGCATTCCAGTTCTATTTATGGAGAAAAATTGAAACAAAGTGGGTAAAATGGACTGTTGCTATCGGGTTCCTTATCCTATTCCCCGTTGTTCTTGCACTTTGCCACTTCTATCGCAACGAGAGTCCCGGCATCATAGGATACAGGATTTCAGTTACCTTCATGCCCCTGGCCGGATTCCTGATAGTCTCATTGACTGCCGGTTTCATAAGATGGTATGGCAATACCATAAAGAAAATATTCCATCTGGAATCCATAAACAATATTGTTTTCTTCCTGTTCATGCTCATCCCGGTAGCACTTGTCGTTTTGCTTTTCATTGGCGGATACCGTCTGTCGGGCTTCATGTCACAGAAAGGCGATGAAATCGAACAGTATTTATCGGAAGGGGAAGTGAATCCCAACTCGGATCATCGGGAACCGGTCAGGCAATACGACCGCATTTTCAATGACATAAACGAAACACAACTTGAGGCAGCAAAAAAAAACGGCCTTAAGAAATCCATAACCATTGAAGAGGCACAATCAAGCAGGGAACTCGTAAAAATAAACTCCGACGGTTACTACGCAATAGACAAATTAACCCATTCTGTCCCTTATCTCGTCCCGAAAGCGGCCCAACTGCTTGATGACATGGGAAAAGCCTTTCAGGACTCTTTGTTCAACAGGGGCTACAGCCGTAATCACAAGTTTACTGTCACAAGTGTATTAAGGACCGATGAACATGTAAAACAGCTGCGAAAAACCAATGTCAATTCATCAGAACAGTCCTGCCACTGTTACGGAACCACCTTTGATATCTCTTATTACACCTTCCAGACTCCTGAGAAAGGAACTGTAGCATCAGTTGACAAGATGCGTCAGGTTCTGATGCAGGTAGCGTACGACATGCAAAGACAGAACCGCTGTTACGTAAAATATGAAAAGAAACAGACCTGCCTGCACATTACCGTTCGCTGACCTGGAGGCAGATTTCTTATTCATCTTACAAAAAACATAACGGGAGATGTGGGTCTCCCGTTATGTTTTCACTTCGTTTGTTTCTTTTCAGGAAAAACTATCAATACTGACGGAAATTCCACTTGCAGTTTACATCATTGAAATCGAATTTGCCGAGTGATGCATTCGAATCACCTACAGAGATAAGGCAAACTTTCTCATTGGTGCCGGGAACAGCCTTAGGCATAACACGATAAGTACCGTCAATAAGCTGGTCAATGCTCCACAACTGCTCAGGTGCGCCAGTGAACTCAGGAACTGTAGTAAGTTCCTTACCGGCAGTAGCAGCCAGAGCACGGTTTGTACCGGCAATAACAATCTTGTAGTAAGGAGTGCCAAGGGTTCCTTCATCCATAGGAACAAGCTCCCACTTCTGGTTGGGACGGAACTGATAGTCAATGACGCGGACATCAATGTTGCCGGCAGGCCAGTTGCCTATAACATCCTCAAGCTTCTGGAAGGGAACGACAGTGTTTTCACCACCGCCACCGCCGAACATGCCACGACCGCCGCCAAGACGAACATACTCAGTGGCGATTTCAAGTGCATAACCTCTGCGCTCAGACTCAATCTCATAAACGCCGGGCTTTACATTGTAACCAGCCTCTGGCCAGCCGTTGCGCCATACGATAGGCAGGATAGCCAAAGTGCTGCGTCCGCTCTGATAGTAGTCAGCCTCCCAGTGGAATGACATCTTCTCTACACCCTCATCAACTACATAACGGCCAAAGTGACCGGCACCGGTATAACCGTCACGGGCACCGAGAACCATCTTGCCTCCACCTTCAATCATATCACGGCCAACATTGTCGACAAAAGGACCGGTGGGACTCTTTGAACGGCCACAAACAATGTTGTAAGTTGAGTTGACACCATCACAGCATGTTCCGTGAGTACCTAACAGGTAGTACCAGCCATCCTGATAAATCATTGTTGTGGCCTCGCAGTCAACAGCAATGTTAACATCCTCGGCACCAGCGGCACGATCACCGGTAGCAGGATCAAGTTCCACCACACGGATAAATCCGAAATATGTACCGTAAGTTACCCACAGACGACCGTCGGGACCGAGCAGCAAACCTGCATCGATAGCATCGCAGTCCTCATCGACAAGTGACTCGGCAACCTGAATCTGCTCTGTCCACTCGTAGTCAGGAGACTGAGGATCCAAAGTCTTGTTCCACATGGTACGTATAGTACCTGCGTGACCACCGCCCAGACCACCGCCTGTTGAACTGTGAGCGCAGAGATAACGGTCACCTATTTTAATCATATCAGGAGCAGCACCTACCTGAATACGTGCGCCACCTGTGCCAGACCATACCCAGCCGTCACTTGAGACCAGCGGAGAACCACCTGTTCCCCAAGTGTAGTATTTACCGTCACACTCCTGAATTGTAGCAGGATCGTGGATGAACGGAGCACCGATCTGAGCCATTACTACCTCAGACATTGAGACTGAAACGAGGGCTACCAAGCCCATCTGAAATATCTTTTTCATATTCTGATCCTATTAATTAGTTGTTAGTGATGGTGATGTTCTTAAGGATAGAGCCATCCTCATTATAGAAACGCATGCACATGTCGCTCATGCCGGGACCATTAATCACAGCGGCACGAACCAGGTTCTTACCCTTCTTGAGGGTGATACGCTTTGACATACCGTCATCGGCAACCATACGGCGGTCAGCCTGGAGAGTCAGGACCTTTTCACCGTTAACCCACCATATTGATGATGCGTTTGAACCGGCGGCTAAACGCACATTAGGAATATCCTCTTCGCAATTGATTACAGTGAATGCGTTAAAGATAAGACCATAACGTTTCTTGCCTTCAGTAAGACCTGTAGCAAAACGGATAAGCTTGATGTTGAACAGTTTGCTGTCAACAGAATGCCATGTGAGAGTATCCTTGACAGTTGATGGAGCTGCAGCTGCACCGGCAGGAGCACCACCCATCATACCACCGCCGAAGCCACCGAATCCACCTTGAGGAGCGCCCTGAGGAGCACCCTGAGGACGAGCCTGACCTGCACCGGGAGCACCAGCACCTGGAGCACCCTGAGGACGAGCCTGGCCTGCACCGGGAGCACCAGCACCTGGAGCGCCTTGCGGACGTGCCTGACCTGCACCTGCCCCCTGAGGAGCGCCACCGCCGAACCCGCCGCCGAAGCCTCGACCGCTTGCACGGGGAGCCTCAGACTCAACTATGACCTGATCACCGGTCTTAGGCAGAGAATTGATATCGGATGTAAACTGGCCTTTGAAATACTCTTTGGTCAGCTCTGCCAAAATGTAGCTGTCAGTGAATACCGTATTGCCACTGTTTGGCTTGTTGATTGGCTCGATGATTGTCCAACGACGGATAAAACCCTTTTCATCGGGTTTAGCCGGTGCTGCATCGGCCTTGATCTCTGTAAAATACTGGTCGAACTCAACGTTCCTGTTGGCAATACGCTGCGGATCAATCTTAGAACTGGAACTGCTACTGGAACCGCAACCGACCAGAATGGCTGCCATTCCCACCGCCAGGATTAATTTGAAATGTCTGTTCATACTAGAACTCAAAAATTGGTTTATAAATAAAGTTGAATTGTATTTACAATTGACCCGCTAATTTACAACATTAAAACGATTTTTAAATATATAAATGTCAAAAAACAACCTTGGCCGGCAAATAAATGCCAGCCAAGGTTAAAACTAAGTCTTACAGTCAAGTTACTTTCCCCAGAAGAACTGAGCCATCTGATAGAGGCAACGCCTCCAGGTAAGGAACTCATGAGCGGTACCCTCTGATACATAACCCATTGCATCAAAGCCAGCCTCCTTAAGAGTCTTAGCGGCATTCATTGTTGCATCTGCGCTTTCTTTGCTACCGCAACCCATAAATATTTTCTTAACCTGATTCTTGTTCTGAATCTCGGAGGGGTTGTATGTTCCGCCTGAAAGCAAGCCATAATAGCCGAACATCTCAGGACGTGCCAAAGTGATTGAGTGTGTCTCCATACCACCCATTGACAGACCGGCCATAGCGCGGTTGTCCTTGTTGGCGATAGTGCGGAAGTGAGCATCCACATAAGGAACAAGCTCATCGCAGAGGAACTTCTCAAATCCAGCATTGCTGCCGAATCCACCCATGCCACCAGCAGGACGCTGGCCCTGAGGAGCTGCACCTGCTGCGGGACGCTGGCCCTGAGGAGCCGCACCTGCTGCAGGACGCTGGCCCTGAGGAGCTGCACCTGCTGCGGGACGCTGGCCTTGAGGAGCTGCACCTGCTGCGGGACGCTGACCACCAGCACCACGACCCATACCGGGACCAAAACCGCCGTTAGTCATACCGTATGTGCAGACAACGATGAACGGCTTGATTTTGCCTTCAGCAATCAGATTATCCATGATGAGGTTTGCGTGACCCTGTGTCATCCAAGCTGTCTCGTCCTCACCCCAACCGTGCTGCAGATAAAGAACAGGATACTTCACATCGGCCTTATCGGCATAATATGTGGGAGGTGTATAAACGAAAGCACGGCAAAGCTCGTTACGGCTCTCTGACCATACCAGAATCTGCTGTACGAAGCCATGCGGGATATTACGCTCCTCATAGAAGGCGGCATCTTTGGCAGGTATCTCAATACCACTTTCCCAACGTGTTGAACCGTAATAGTTGTTGGTACCGGGATCGTTGAATGTACCACCATCAATACTCAGATGATAGTAGTGGAAGCCCTCATCCATCGGACCTGCTGTCGTACCCATCCAGAAGCCGTCATCACCTTTCTCAAGTTTGGTACCGCCTTGGCCACCAAGACCCAGACTGACTGTTACAGACTGTGCCTGAGGAGCATTGATGCGGAAACGGGCATAACCCTGAGAGTTCACCATAGGATACTGCTGACCCGGTTGATTCTTTGATGAAGGAACAAAGTCCTCCTTGACTTCAGCGTTCTGTGCTACACAGAAACTTGCAGTCATAAGAGCTGCACTGAAAAGTAATGCGATTTTTCTCATTTTGATTAATTATAGGTTAATGTTGATTGAAATATTTCCATCGGCTTATTTGAAAATAAGTTGAGCGAACTGATAAAGGCTGCGCCTCCATGTGTGCCACTCGTGAGCGGTACCCTCTGAGATATAACCGGTTGCATTGATGCCGGCCTTCTTCAGAGTCTCAGCTGCTTCCATTACACCCATGCCCTCTTTACCGCCACAGCTCATGAATAGAGCTTTGTTGGTCTCCTTGTAGCCTTCGGCAGCTTCAATGTCCTGAAGTGAAATTGTGCCACCGCTGAACATGCCTACATAAGCGAAAACCTTAGGATTGGCAAGAGTTACTGAACGTGTGGTCATACCACCCATTGACAGACCGGCCATAGCACGGTGCTGAGGATCGGCGATAACACGGTAGTTCTTCTCCACCATAGGGATGATATCCTTGATAAGTACATCCTGGAAAGCACCTCCCATCATCATACCGCCTCCGAAACCGCCACGACGCTGCCCCTGACCTTGAGGAGCCGCACCTGCTGCGGGACGCTGGCCTTGAGGAGCCTGACCCGCCTGAGGAGCACCCTGTGTAAGAGGACGCTGGCCGCCTGCAAAACCTCCCTGAGGAGCAGCATTCTGCTGATTTGCAACACGTGCATCAAGGCAATCAATGACTACAATAAACGGAACGGCTTTCTTCTCAGCAATAAGATTATCCATAATCTGACCGGTATGTCCCTGCTCGGCCCAACCATGTTCGTTTTCACCCATACCATGCATCAGGTACAGAACCGGGAACTTCTTGGTGGAATTAGTATAGTACTCATTAGGGAGATAAATGTAACAGTGACGCATGCTCTCACAAACTGTTGACCAGTAGAAGACCTCGTTGACAGATCCCTGAGGTACATTCTTGGGCTGCCAGAAATCCTGATCACCGGACGGGACCTCAATTCCGCTTCCCCAACGGCTTGCGCCATAATAATAAAGACTTCCCGGATCAGGTACACTGGCACCATCAATATTGAGCTGATAATAGTGGAAGCCCTCATCCTGAGGAGCTGATGTACCGGTCCAGACACCACGTTCATCCTTGGTCATTGAATAAATCGTACCGGATATATCAAGTCCTACGGATTTAGCGTCAGGTGCCGAAATCTGGGCACGAACCATACGCTGTGAATTAACCATAGGATACTGGTGACCATTCTGATTGTTTAATGCGGGCTTGAAATCCTCTACAACATTTTCAGTTACTGAAGGAACTGTGGGATTTACACGGCCGCCTCCAAACTGTGCTGACGCCGACAAGGTTGCAAGCGCCATAAGTGAAAGAATAATTCTCTTCATAATAAAATTAATTAGTTGTTTAAAATTTTCATACAAGTCTTGCAAACATACAAATAATATTTCAATCCATAATCCCGAGAAAATAAAAAATAGATGACTCTATCCGGGAGTCACTTCATCTCTTCCGCATAGCTCCGGGCTTTAGGGAGAAGTTTCTCAAGATGTTTTATCCTGTTCACATCACTGGGATGCGTACTTAACTCTTCAGGAATGGGTTGTTTATCTGATTCGGCCATCCTTTTCCAGAGCAAAGGGGCCTGATTTATATCATATCCGGCAATAGCCATGATGTAGAGCCCTATTTCATCAGCCTCATACTCATGTTTGCGTGAATACGGAAGCAGGTAACCGTACTGACTGCCCACGGCAAAAGCGGTCTCGAAGAGTGCACGACCGTTTTCCGAAGTCTTCCTCTCAATTATCTGTCCGGTGACCGCACCCACGAGATTAGTCAAGGTCTGCTGCGTCATACGTTCGTTACCGTGACGAGCTATTGCATGCCCCATCTCGTGAGCCATAACTACAGCAATCATATCAGGAGTGCTGAGCACAGGCATTATGCCTTCATAAAACACCACTTTACCGTCCGGAAGACAGAAAGCGTTGGCCTGGTTGCTCCGGACCAGATAATATTCCCACTTTATTCCGTTAAGCACATTTGTCTGACCTTTGGCTATAAGATACTTGTTCAGGGCTGTCTCGAGACGTTTCCCCACTTCGCGGATCATTGATGTCTGGACCACATTTGTGGAAGGAGCAGCTGTTGACATAAACTCATAATAGGATTGTGCGGACAATGATGAAATCTCGTTGTCTGAATAAAGCAGCATTCTGTTCCTGCCTGTAAAAACCACAGAACTGCATGAAATGACAGCCGCAACAACAGACAGGAATACAATTAGTTTGACGATTTTCTTCATGACGGTCAATCTTCAGTTTCAAGAATCTTCTTTATCTCCTCATCGGTCTTGTAAAGTTTGTCTTTACAGAACTTTATCAACTCACGAGCCTCTTTCAGTCTCTCGCCTATCAAATCAATATCCAGCTTGTTCTCCTCAATGCCCGAGACTATCTCCTCCAAGCGTTTCAATGCATCCTCATATTTCATAAACTTCCTGTATATAAAGGTTTTCAAATAATTTCACTCTCCACTTTGCCGTCAGGGAAGACCGATATAAGATGATCCCCTTTTCTCAGACCCGATGTTCCTTTAACCACATGACCGTTGCATAGTGTCAAAGAATAGCCGCGTTTCAGAATCAGGACAGGATCTGCCGCTTCTATTTCCTTTCCTATCAGTTCAAGCCTATGCGTATTCGCCGTCAGGATATTCTTTGCCCCGTTAACGGTACGATTCCACAGATTATCAAGCACCTGTTCATTCCTGACCTTGACCAATGCGTAAAGTGAAGGTAGTTTTTGGGTTATCCTTTCTATCCGGATCCTCTCGGCATTCATACGTTCACTGACAACATCACCCATGCGTCTCGTCAGAGCCTCTAATGCCGAAGCCGCCTCAAACACTAAGTCAATGAGAAATTCGGCGGCAGCGGTTGGGGTCTTTACTTTTGTATGGGACACAACATCAGCCACAGTATCATCACGTTCGTGACCTATTCCGGTTATGACAGGCAATGGAAAGTTGGCAATGTTCAATGCCAGCTCATAAGAATCAAAACAACTCAGTTCACTTACCGCGCCTCCGCCGCGTATGATGACCAGTACGTCAAAATCATCACGGCATGCAGCCACTTTGTTCATAGCCGCTATAACACTGCTTTCAACCTCTTCACCTTGCATAAGCGCCGGAAACAGCTTCACATAATAGCGAAAACCATAGACATTGTTGGAAAGCTGATTGCGGAAATCACCGTATCCGGCAGCAGTGACTGAGGAAATCACTGCAATCCGTTGAGGAGCCACCGGAATCTCCAGTTCCCGGTTAAGACTCACAACTCCCTCTTTTTCCAGCCGCTCCAATATTTCCCTCCGATGGCGTGCCATATCCCCCAGCGTATATGAGGGGTCTATGTCCTGAACAGTAAGAGAGTAACCGTACACCTCATGGAAAGTGACAAATACCTGCAACAGGACTTTCATACCCACCTTCAGGCTTTCACCGGTCTGAGTCTCGAAATAGGGTCTGATCCTGAGCCATGTGGTACGCCATACATTGGCCTTCGCCTTAGCCAGGAATGTACGTCCTGACGGATCTTTCTGAACCAGCTCCAAATAACAGTGTCCCTGGCCCGAAGGACTTAGACCGCTGATTTCGGCCTGTACCCAGAAGGCATCGGGCATCTCTGACTGGAGCGTGTTTTTCACGCACCTGTTCAGTTCAAGCAGTGTCAACAATTCCATAAGAGAGTTGGATAACGGTTACAAACTTAATATAAATCCGCCAAACGGGGCATTAAAAACAAACAAGTTTCATTATATTTGCACATTCAGTTATCCAAATATGTTACACAAAATCCGAATCGTACTTGCAACCCTGTTTTTCACGGGAATCACGTTGCTCTTTATGGGAATTGGCCATAACTGGTGGGGATGGATGGCAAAACTGCAGTTCCTGCCCTCCCTGCTAGCCTTAAACCTTGCCGTTATAATAGGTATAGTGCTGCTCACACTACTGGTGGGACGCGTCTATTGCTCTGCTATCTGCCCATTGGGCGTATTCCAGGACCTGATAATCTGGATCCGTCGCAAAGGTGAGAAACTCTTCAAAAAGAAGAAAACCCACAAATTCAAGTTCGTTAGTGAACACAAATGGGTGCGTTACGGTGTGCTGGTGCTCTCAATCATTTCAATTGTAGCAAGCGGCCAGATGCTCATAGCCCTGATTGCACCATACAGCGCATACGGCCGTATGGTACAGTCCATTGTTGCAACCGCATCTGGTTCAGTGACTCTTCCCCTTCTGCTTACCGGACTGTTCACACTTATAATTATCTGCGTATGCGCCTGGATATGGGGCCGCGAATACTGCAACACAATCTGCCCCGTAGGAACGACACTCAGCCTGTTGAGCCGATTCTCACTGCTGCGCCCCGTCATTAATGAGAGCAAGTGCATTAACTGCGGCAAGTGCGGCCGTGGATGCAAGGCCGGTTGCATAGATACCAAGAATCACAGGATTGACTACAGCCGATGCATAGATTGCTTTGACTGTATGGAGACATGTCAGGAAAAAGCCATTCAATACAAATACGTTGCCCCATCAAAGTGCTCAAGCAAGAAAGAGGAGTCCGATAAGGTTGACCAGAGCCGACGCGCATTTCTGGTAACAGGTGCTGTAATTGCAGCCGGAGCAGCAGCCCACGCCCAGGATCATATGCACGGAGGATTTGCCGATGTCACCCCCAAGAAAGACCCCGAGCGCACCGAGAGGTTGGTGCCGTTCGGTGCCGGAAGCGTAAAGAGATTCTATGACCACTGCACTGCCTGCCAACTCTGCGTAAGCGCCTGCAAGAACGGTGTGTTGCGTCCATCATCGGATCTGGAGCATTTCATGCAGCCTTACATGAGTTATGAGAACGGCTACTGCCGTCCCGAATGCACCGCATGCAGCCAGGTCTGCCCCGCCGGAGCCATCAAACCTGTAAGTGTAGAGCAGAAACAGACAATCCGCATAGGTGTGGCTCATGTAAACCTTGACCTCTGCCTGCCAGCACAAGGCAAGGACAGCTGCGGAAACTGTGCATATCACTGCCCAAGCGGTGCCATACGTATGGTGCGCCAGCAGGGCTCACGCAATCAGATTCCCACAGTATCCGAGGACCGCTGCATAGGTTGCGGAGCATGTGAGAACCTCTGTCCCTCACGCCCCATCAGCGCCATAACTGTAAACGGCTTATCTATTCACCACAATGCCTAAGACACTATGAAAAGAAGAGAATTCCTTAAATATATGGGAGCAGGTACGGCAGCAGTAGCCATTGATGCATGCACCCCCGATTTAGCCAAGAAAGCCGACAAGGCTTCGACCTCAAACAAGGACCTGCACGGAGAGATGCTGCAGAACTATCCCGGCATTGGAGTGCTGGGCTACGGATGCATGCGCTGGCCGCAGAAACGCAACGAGCAGGGCCGCAACGTGATTGACCAGGAAGAGGTTAACCGCCTGGTTGATTATGCTCTGGAACATGGAGTAAACTACTTTGACACATCGCCCGTGTATCTGGGTGGTGACAGCGAGCGCGCCACAGCTGAGGCCCTGAACCGTCATCCGCGTGACAAATGGAAGATTGCCACCAAGATGTCAGTTTTCAACGCTACAACTTATGATGCATGCGTTGAAATGTATCATAATTCACTCAGAATCTTCAACACGGATTATCTGGATTACTACCTGCTGCACGGAATTGGTACGCTGAATGATTTCAACACCCGTTTCAAGGATACCGGAGCAATGGATTTCCTGCTTAAGGAACGTGAGGCCGGCCATATAAAGAACCTGGGATTCTCATTCCACGGCAATCAGGAGGGATTTGACCAGATTATTGCCCTGCATGAGCAGTACCACTGGGATTTTGTGCAGATACAGATGAACTATGTGGACTGGGAGCACCCCAACGGTCGCAACACCCGTGCCGACTATCTCTATGCCGAACTTGACAAGCGCGAGATACCCATCGTGATAATGGAACCTCTTCGTGGAGGCGCATTATCCGATGTACCCGCACAGATAGCAGATCAGCTCAAGGCACGCGAGCCGGAACGCTCCATTGCCTCATGGGCATTCCGATATGTAGGCAGTTTTCCGCGTGTACTTACTGCACTGAGCGGAATGACCTATATGGAGCACCTGCAGGATAATCTGGAGTCATTCCTTGATTTCCAGCCACTTGATGATGAGGAGAAAAAGTTCCTGCTTGATGTTGCAGACCTGATGGAGGACTACCCGCTTGTAAAGTGCACCGCCTGCAACTACTGTATGCCCTGCCCCTACGGCATCAACATACCCGGGATATTCAAGTTCTACAATGACAACATCACAGCTGATACATTCGTAAAGAACAAGGAGCAAAAGGATTATGCCCGCAAGCGCCGCAAATATCTGCTGGCCTACAATGAGGCTATCCCTACTGTACGTCAGGCCGATCACTGCATAGCCTGCCGCCGTTGTGAAAGGGATTGCCCGCAGAACATACGTATACCCGATGAGTTGCGCCGCATAGACCGCTACATAGAGAGTCTTAAACGCGAAACTATAGAATAGTACAATTGGTGCCTATCCCCAATTGTACTGTTTCACAATCAATATAAGAACCTGAACTCATCCAAATATAGGGTGGAGCCCACCCCTCCGGTAAAATAATCGCCCAGAGCACTTGACGAGGCAACTATTACAAGGAACTTGGGAGTCCGCTCATTACGGTATTCTATATTCAAAGTGAACTTTTCATAACCGGTCATTGAATGGTCAAAAGTCACCTTGCCGTAGCCGATTATGGCCGGATCGTTGTCTGTATCCACAAATGATGACAAAGCCGGATCAACAATGAATTGTTCCTCCCAATCACACAGTATAACGAAGACATGACCGTTGTCCGTCATACCTGACCTGTACTCATAGGGAGCATGAGACTCATTGATTGCAACAGGCTTATAACAGGCATAACCCTCCATGGATCTTGGTCTCAAGGTGAACGGCACGCCCCACTTGAGTGATGCATTCAGCTTGGAAATGTTGATATTGCCCATCTGTCCGGTAAAAATGCATCCTGAAGCCAGTTTCTCAGCAAAAAGTACATTTACTGACTGCGTCTGAAGTTTCACGGCTGTTTTGCCCGCCCCTGGCACCGCCACAAAATCACGTTCAGGGACACACGTCGGCTTACCTAAAAATGCCGTAGTGGAATTGGCTGATGCCCAAACACGTTTTTCCGCATCGGTCGCACCGGAAGCATAACATGATTCACCGGAACCGTCTTTGCTCCAATAATCAAAACTCATGTTATAAAGCTGACCGTCAGAAGTTATTATTTCCGTTCCATCTTTTTCTTGATTATCCTCTTTGAAAATATCATTCTCCCACTCGTTGCATGAGGATAAAGCAATAGTGGCAAACAGAGATACATAAAGTTTTCTCATATATGTCAGAAATGATATACTATCCCCATTCTGATTCCTGTCAGACCGGGCTTGAATTTCAGGAATGTCCGTGTCATGAAACCGTCTGTCGTAGTCCCTTCCTGTTCTTGCCTACGCATTCCGCCCTCAAGCAACGGCATCGATACCTCAAAAGCCATATTATTTGTAGCGAACACACTGATTCCGGGGTATAGCCCTGCCGATGCGCTCCAGACTTCGTCCCAATATCCTTCCTTGCCGTTACCGGTAAGCTTGTAATTCTTCCAATAGCCTTTAGTACCTGACAGCCTCCCCTCGAAAAATAACGCAAGTATCCTGCCATCAAACAGCGGAAGATAACCTCTGCAGGTCAATGAACCATCCACAACCTGTCTTGCGATATGCCTGTCAGGTAGCTCTATTCCAGCCAACACGGTAGTATCCAACGAGGCCCTCGTATCAGAATAGCCCAGGCTGAATCCAACCGATACATTATCCTTTATAAACCAGGCTCCTTGTGCTGCCAAATCTGTTTCGCGGGCATATCCGTCCAATCCCAGGATTATTCCTAGAAAGTCAAAACCGTCACTGCCCGACAACTCCCATGAATCAAATCCGAACGATAACCCCACCGATCTGGTTCCTTTCTCAATGAAGACAGCCTCTGAATTACCCATGCCACGTTCCTGGGCACTAATGCCCATACTTACAAGGAACAGAACCGGTACCAATAATATTTTATTCTGAAATAAACTCATACCTTTCTGTCAAACTACAGAGCATCTGCTTCGGACACAATACATTCAGAGAAATAATAATCCCTAAGGGATTTAACGGCAGGTTCTCCAGTAATTTCCACAGTTTTCTGAAGCTTGATGTCAACCGACGAACTGCCTACCTTGACTATATATTTGCCGGGCATGATATTCCACTGCCGTTGACCGTCATTGCTATAGTAGCCGAACTGTTCCGTATATAGTTTAACTTTCACAGTCTTGCTCTCACCAGGTTGAAGCGTCACACGGGCAAATCCCTGCAACTGAATTGGACGTATAGGTTGCATATCAATCGTGGGTGATATATATATCTGCACAGTCTCATCCGATGCCATTTGGCCGGTATTTTTCACCTTGAAAGACAAATTGACAGACTCATCACCGACATTTACCGCATCATCGGCTTCAAGATTGCTGTATTCAAATGTTGTGTAGCTAAGACCGTATCCGAATGGCCATTGTACGCGCGGATCCTGAACTGCAGAATAGTTATAGCAGATAGGACCGTTAATCTCAGTATTGGGATAACTGACTGACAATTTTGCCGACGGTGAAACTTTGCCATACAGGATGTCAGCAACGGCATTACCACCCTCCTCTCCCGGATACCAAGCCTGTATTACAGCGGCACAGCGCTCTGCGAGTCCGGACACCACCTGTGCCCTCCCTCCGAACATAACGAGCACAACAGGTATTTCTGTCCTTATGAGTTCTTCTACAAACTCCTCCTGTTTTCCTGGCAAGCGCAATCCTTTGCGGTCGCGGTTCTCGCCGCAAAGCATAACGTTTTCTCCCATAGCAGCTATTATTACATCAGCCTGGCCGGCCATACGGAGTGCCTCATTCTTATCGGCCACCTCCCCTGAGTTGACCATTCTGTGCATAATCTTGTAATCCCATGCACGTTCATCACCATCTTCCCGGTATTTCGTCTCCAGCTCCTCTGTCCAATCACACCCGCGTGAATACAATATTTTGACACCATCAGGTTTGCGGGCCTGCATGCCATCAAGTAGTTTCACGATATGTGGTTGATCCTTATCCGCAATATCTTCAACCATCTTCCAAAAATAGGACATGGCAGGATATGAATAGTCACCACACATGGCCCATATTGAATTAGCATTAGGACCTGTAACAAGAATATTCCTTACGTTTTTCAAAGGCAGTATTCCATTATTCTCAAGCAACACTACTGATTGGGAAGCAATATCATATGAAGTCTGACGCTCCTCAGGAGTATCAAGAACTATCCTCTCAGTACTGAACAGATAAGGTTTTTCATCAAAGAGTCCGGCACGGAACTTATGACGGAGCACATCCTTTACGGCACGCTCCAACACTTCCGGCCTAACCAGTCCTTGGTCAATCGCCTCCTGAAGATGTTTGTAATCGTCACCTGATGGAAAATCCACATCGTTACCGTTATTGATGGCGGCAGCAGCTTTCTCAACAGAATTACGTAGTCCCGGAATCTGACCGATGGCAGTATAGTCACTTACCACCATGCCGTCAAAGCCCACATACCCCCGCAGGATATCCTGCAATATCTCACCGTTAGCCACACATCTTACACCATGCACATCGTGATAACCAGGCATGACGACTTTACTGCCGGCAAGACGGATCATCGCTTCATGCGGTAACAGTATCTCCTCCATCAGTTCCTTTTCATCGGCATCGCCGCCACCGCCATAACCAAGATAGTGTTTGGAACAAGCTCCCACTCCCTTTTTTAAATCTCCCTGCTGAAGGCCATCAGCAAAAGCCTTTCCCATGACCGCAGAGAGATAACCATCCTCACCGTATGACTCCTCCAGACGGTTGAAACCCGGAGTACGACATACATCAACCATTGGTGAAAGAGCCAGAATACCCCCCATCTTACGCATCAGAGTACTGGTCTGTTTTGTCTTGAGCGCAGCCAGTTCCGGATTGAACGAACAAGCTTGCCCTATCTGCTGAGGATAAATGGTGGCACCTAGTGTATTGACACCGGACAAGACCTCCTCATGAAGCAATGCCGGAATGCCGTTGGGGGTATTATGCATTAACCAATCCTGAATTGATGCAGCACGGTCACGAAGCTCGTTGGGATCTCGAGGTTGCTGCATACAGAATTGTGAGAAATGTCCGATTCCGTAAGGTATAAGTGCCCTGCACTTCGCAGTATCAAGTTTACCCTGCGCATCAAAAAGCTCATCCATATACATACTCTTCAACTGAGCGATACGCTCTTCCTGTGACATCCGGTCATATAGCCTGTCCACCTGCTTCTCCAAATCACTTACTTTGCTGCAACTCATAGTCAATAATACGAATAAAACCGTAACAACTGTTTTACCGAACTGAGCCAGTCCACTCTGCATTATTTTGGTCATTATTAAAACTGTTTCAGGATAACAAATTCGGTCACTTTAACATATGTTTCCGTCTTTCCTTATCCACATTATTTCACGGAACAAATTTAATCAGATTCTCTTTATAAATAAACTGTCCACTTTGAGTTTGTAACCATAATGACTAATTTTGCCGGAAAAGACAGGGACAGGCAAGAAACCATCGTTCCTCCATTTACTACAACAACACTAATGAATGAATTGAAGACGCCACGTGAGCTAGGAACGGAAGAAATAGGAAAACTCCTTATAAGATATGCCGTACCGGCAATGATAGCCATGCTGGCATCATCGCTTTACAATATAGTCGATCGTGCGTTTATTGGTCACGGAGTAGGACCTATGGCCCTTTCCGGGCTGGCTGTCACCTTCCCTCTCATGAATCTTTCGGCCGCACTCGGATCTATGGTCGGTGTAGGCTCCGGAACCATGATTTCAATCAAGCTGGGACAGAAAGACAACAAGAGCGCCCAAACCCTTTTGGGTAATTCCGTGACGTTGAACATTCTCATTGGAGTTTTTTTCGGAGCATTGTCACTAATCTTCATCAATCCCATTCTCAGACTGTTCGGAGCTACCGATATCACCATAGGCTATGCTCGCGAATATATGACCATAATCCTTGCCGGCAATGCTTTCACCCATCTCTATCTTGGAATCAATTGCATACTCCGTGCGGCCGGACACCCCAACAAGGCGATGATAGCCACCATAGGGACAGTTTTGCTTAACACATTACTGGACTACCTGTTTATCATGGTATTCCATTGGGGAATAAAAGGAGCAGCCATAGCCACAGTCATATCGCAGGTACTTGCTTTCACATGGCAGTGTATCCAGCTATCGGACAAAAGTGAGCTCATACACCTTCAACGCGGTACATACCGTCTGCATGGGGACCTTGTCAGGAACATGCTTACCATAGGTCTTTCGCCCTGTCTTATGAACGCCGCTGCCTGCTTTGTGGTTCTGCTCATAAACCGAGGGTTGCTCAAATACGGCAGCGATGTGGCCATAGGAGCATACAGTATCATCAATAGCATAGGGTTCTTGATTGTCATGATGGTCATGGGATTCAACCAGGCAATGCAGCCCATAGCCGGCTACAACTATGGAGCACGACAATTCAGCCGGGTCCTGAAGGTACTCTATCTGACCATGTTTTTCGGCACATGCGTTACTACTTTGGGATTCGCTATCGCCGAGTTCCTGCCTGACATGTGCATACGCATCTTCACCAATGACCCTGAACTCACAGCGATTGCCCGCAACGGAATGAAGATCAACTTTATCGTATTTCCGCTCGTCGGCTCACAGATGGTGACAGGAAACTTTTTCCAAAGCATTGGAATGCCTGGTAAATCAATTCTTATGTCACTCTCCCGCCAGTTGCTCCTTCTTATCCCATTCCTTATAATATTACCGCATTATTACGGCATTGACGGAATATGGTACAGTTTGCCGGCATCGGACATACTCTCTGTAGTACTGGGATTCTCTCTGCTCATACCTCAAGTCAGGAAACTCAAAAAAATATCATAAATGGACAACCACTATTGTATATGCATTGGCCGTAAATTCTGTAGTGGAGGCCGTAACATAGCCGCATTGGTAGCTAAAAAGCTAAACATCAAAGTATATGACCGTGATCTCCTGAAAAAAGCATCCCAGAGTACCGGTTTCAGTGAAGAGTTTTTCGACAAAGCCGATGAAGAGAAGACCCGTAAAGGGTTGCGCTCACTCTTCTTGAACCATCTCACTGGAAGCGGACTCTCCAACAACTACCTTAGCAATGAATCCATATTCAAAATGCAGAGCGAAGCAATCAGGCACATTCACGAACAGGAAGACTGCGTCTTCATAGGCCGGTGCTCCGACTACGTGCTTCGTGACAGTGACCGACTGCTGAACGTATTCATTGCAGCCTCCACTGATGACCGCGTTGACCGCATCTGCCGACATGCCGATGAGGATATGACACCACCCAAGGCTCTTTCTCTCATTGAAGACATTGACCGCAAACGAGCATCATACTATAATTATTTCACCGGTCGTATCTGGGGCGATCCTGCCAATTATGACATCTGTCTGAACAGCTCTGTTCTGGGGTATGAAAAATGTGCAACAATAATAACTGAAATTGCAAAGGAAAAGCTTGGAATATGAAAAAAATAGGAATTCTTTCCGACACCCACAGTTATTGGGATGACAGGTATGCCTCTTTCTTGGACGGATGTGACGAGATATGGCATGCAGGCGATGCAGGTTCAGTTGAGATACTTGACCGCCTCTCCCGGATTGCAACCCTAAGAGCCGTATATGGCAATTGTGACGGTCAGGACGTACGACGCACCACAACAGAAATATACAGATTCATGGTTGAGAAAGCCAACATTATGATAAAACACATAGGCGGTTCCCCTGACCATTACGACCACTCAGTTAGAGAACAACTTATTTTGGAGACCCCTGACCTTTTCGTATGCGGTCACTCACATATCCTGAAGGTTATGCACGACAAAAAATTGAATATGCTCTTCATCAATCCGGGAGCAGCAGGTCTTCAAGGTTGGCAGAAGGTACGCACTCTGGTACGCCTCGATATCGATGGCAAAAACTTCAAAAACCTTGAAGTCCTCGAAATAAATCGATGACATATTATGTGTCGATTATTTCACCCGCAGATTAAACTTTTCCGATTTACGAGTATCTTATTAAAGCAAACAGAAAATTGTTTAACCTAAATAACAAAAAAACAATGAAAAAGATTTTATTCGCAGTTGCAGCACTGTTTATTTCAACAATGAGCTTTGCACAGGGATTTGGCGGCGGTTTCGGCGGCGGCCAGGGTATGAACATGAATCCTGAGGATATGGCCAAGCGTCAGGCTGACCGTCTGAAAGAACAGCTCACACTGACACAGGTTCAGTACGATTCAATTTACAACATGTATCTTGCCAGCAGCAAGGAGCAGGCAGCTCGTCGTGAGCAGATGCAGAACGGTGGCCAGCAGGGCCAGGGCGACATGCAAGCCATGATGGAGCAGATGCAGAAGCAGCGTGAGGCTCAGGATGCCAAAATCAAGTCTTTCCTGACCGATGCCCAGAAGAAAACCTATGATGAGCTTCAGGAACAGCGCCGTCAGCGTCAGGGCCAAGGTGGCTTCGGAGGCGGTCAGGGAGCTCCTCAGGGTGGATTTGGAGGTGGAAGACCTCAGGGAGGCCAAGGTGCTCCTCAGGGTGGCAGACCCAGAAACAACTGATTTCCTGCAAAAAATAATCTGAAAAAGGCTGCCCTTTAGGACAGCCTTTTTCTCGTCATAATGACTTTTTACAAAACAATTAGTTTATGGATACCTGAAAAAAAGTAACTTTGCGCAAATAAAAAAGGAAAAGGATGAAGACATATCTCGTTACCGGTGCAGCCGGGTTTATCGGCGCAAATTTCATCAAATACATTCTTTCACATCATGATGATGTCAAAGTAGTGGTTCTGGACCTTCTGACATACGCAGGAAATCTGGGAACCATAATGAAAGATATTGACAACAAACGATGCTTCTTCGTCAAGGGCGATATCTGTGACCGTGAACTGGCCGATAGCCTCTTCAAAAAGTATAGTTTCGACTATGTAGTGAACTTTGCCGCTGAAAGTCATGTCGATCGCAGCATCGAAAATCCCCAACTCTTCCTCATGACCAACATATTGGGAACACAGAACCTTCTTGACGCCGCCCGACGCTCATGGGTCACTGGTAAAGACAATTCCGGTTATCCATTATGGCGTGAAGGTGTCCGATACCATCAAGTGTCAACCGATGAAGTCTACGGCAGCCTCGGTGCCGAAGGATATTTCACAGAACAGACTCCTCTCTGTCCCCACAGTCCTTACAGCGCTTCAAAGACCAGTGCCGATATGTTCGTAATGGCCTATCATGACACATACCACATGCCGGTAACCATAACCCGATGCAGTAACAACTACGGTCCCTACCATTTTCCTGAAAAACTTATTCCACTCATCATCAAGAATATTCTTGAAGGAAGGAATCTGCCTGTCTATGGTGACGGCAGCAACGTACGCGACTGGCTATATGTGGAAGACCACTGTAAAGCAATCGATTTGGTGGTCCGCAAGGGACGCGAAGGACAAGTATATAATGTGGGCGGTCACAACGAAATGAAAAACATTGACATAGTCAAACTTACCATCAGCACAATCCGTCGTCTCATGACTGAGAATCCTGAATATCGGAAAGTGCTCAAGAAAAAAGAGATTCTTCCAAACGGTGAGATAAGCATTGACTGGATAAACGAAAATCTCATAACATTCGTCAAGGACCGCTTGGGCCATGACCAGCGCTATGCCATTGACCCGTCCAAGATAACAGCCGAATTAGGATGGTATCCCGAAACCCGTTTCGCCGACGGTATCGTTAAGACTATTGAATGGTACCTGAACAATCAGGACTGGGTGAATGACGTAACCAGCGGAGACTATCAGAAGTATTACGAACGCATGTACTCCGGACGTTAAGCCGGGATTCCAATCCGCACATCTGCACTCAGTACAGAATTATGCTACCGCGAAGCCTATGAGAATCATGAGCTGCGCGGTCAATATTCTTAGAAACATGGTAAGAGGATAAACCGTGGAATATGCTACAGCAGGAGCATCATGTCCTGTCTGGTTGTTGGCAAAAGCCAATGCAGGAGGATTAGTGCTTGCGCCAGCTACAAGACCTATAATACTATAATAGTTCATGCCATAACGCTTTCTTGCAACCATAGCCGTAATGAATACCGGAATGACCGTGATAAGCAATCCTGCCAGCATGAATGTCATACCATCTCCCGAAGTAATAGTCTCAACGAAACTTGCTCCTGACTTAATGCCTACGCTGGCAAGGAACAGTGATATACCTACCTCACGTAACATCATATTGGCGCTTGCCTTAGTATAGGTCACCAGCCCCATCTTATAACCGAAACGGCTTATAAGTATGGCTACAATAAGTGGTCCCCCGGCAAGCCCCAACTTCATGGGAGTGGGAATGCCAGGAATATTGAACGGAATACATCCGAACAATACACCCACCATAACACCTATGAAAAGAGTGGCTATATTAGGTGTATCCAGGCGTTTGAGTTCGTTGCCCACACGCTGGGCAACAGCAGCCACATTACTCTCTTTACCAACCACAGTCAGACGGTCACCAATCTGAAGCGTAAGACTGGCCGATGCGAAAAGTTCCGTTCCTGAACGGACGACACGAGTAATCGTCACATCATAAATACTACCCAGATGAAGTTGTCCCAAAGTCTTTCCGTTCAGTTTCTCCTTAGTTATCACGATACGTCGCGAAACCAAAGGTTCTGAGCCCTTTACATTGTCCCATTCCACCTCCACGAGTGAGCCCAATAATGCCATTATAGGTTCTGCGTCGTTCTCTGAGCTGACAACACACAACTGGTCACCCAAATAGACAGGTGTATCGCGGTGAGGAATTATAACTTTACCGTCATGAAGGATACGCGAACAGATAAATTCACGGTTCAAGATACGTCTTATCTCGAGTACAGTCTTTCCTGCCAGCCTTTCATTCTGCATTTCGATATATTGCCTTTCAGGCTTTACGCTCGTATCCTGCTGTTCCAGGAGATCCAGTTCTCGGTTTTCAACATCATCCTTGATCCTACATACCATCTTTACTATCATCGGCACCAAAATTACACCGATGACAGCGAGAGGATAAGCACATGCATAACCGTTGGCAATATCCACATCCTCAAGACCGACCTGCCGGAGTGCCTCTTCCGCTGCACCAAGACCGGGAGTATTGGTGACAGCTCCGCTCAGCACACCTACCAGCATAGGGAAACTTTCCACATCACTCCTGTCAAAAAGAAGGAAATATACTCCAATGGCAACAATAACATTCAGCAATACCATAAGAACTGCCAACCTGTTCATCCTCATACCCCCCTTCCTGAAAGACGTAAAGAAAGACGGACCTACCTGAAGGCCAAGACTGTAAACGAACAGTATCAGTCCGAAATCCTGAACAAAACTTATTGTCTTGGTATTACCTGTAAATCCGAAATGCCCCGCTACTATACCAGTGAAGAGGATAAATGCCACTCCAAGCGAAATACCACGGAATTTGAGTTTTCCCAAAGACACCCCCACTGCTATTACGAAAGAGTAAAGAAGGAGCATATGAGCAACTGATTCGGAATCAAACAGCAAAGATTTAATCCATTCCATTGTTTTTCAACATTTTGATTATTTCTTCTCCTGTAACAGGACTTTTTCGGCTGCAAATTTACTTACATTGGAGCCATGAACCACTTTCCTTAACTTTATTTATCCTAAAAAGCGATAATTTATTCATAAAATATAAATAGGATAGTCAACCGAATTATGTACCTTTGCGCGGCCCTTTGAAAAAAAGGGCTGCATGAGACGGAATTATCCTATCAAACAAGTAATATTTTTTATGTCAAACTACAAAGAAAAACTCTTTTCAGAGTTCCCCCCTGTGTCCACCGAGGAGTGGATGGCCAAGATAACAGAGGACCTCAAGGGCGCGGATTTTGAAAAGAAACTCGTCTGGAGAACAAACGAGGGATTCAAGGTCCAGCCATTCTACCGCCAGGAGAACCTGGAAGGCCTTGACACTGAGACCAAACCCGGAGAATTTCCCTACAAACGTGGCACCAAGGCAAGCAACACATGGTTCGTACGCCAAGGCATCAGCACCAAAGACATCAAGGAGGCCAATGCCAAGGCTCTTGAGATCTTGAACAAAGGTGTCGATTCACTCAGTTTCTGCTGCCGCGGCCGTCTTATTGAGGGTACTGAGCTTGAGTCACTGCTCAAGGACATCTGCGCAGAATGTATCGAACTCAATTTCAGCACAAAGCCCCAGTTGGCTTGCGCACAAGCTCAGGCTCTGGTTGACTATTTCACAAAGAAGGGTTACAACATTGACGAACTTAAGGGTTCAGTTTCTTATGACCCCATCGCCCACATGCTTAAGAGCGGTATTGAGTGCGGTCTTGATGATGCCGCCAAGCTGATAGAGATCCTCAAGCCCCTCAAGAAGTTCCGTGCCCTCACAGTCAAGGCTTCAATGCTTACCGATTCAGGCGCATTCTGCTACCAGGAACTGGGTTATGCCTTGGCTTGGGGTAACGAGTATATGCGCACCCTTACTGAGGCCGGTGTTCCCGCCGATGCAGTTGCCAAAAAGATACAGTTCAATCTGGGAATAGGCTCCAACTACTTCATGGAAATTGCCAAGTTCCGTGCAGCACGTACGCTGTGGGCCAAGATCGTTGAGGCTTACAAGCCCGAGTGCCACTGCGGCAAGAATCCTGAGGACGGTATCTGCCGCTGTGCCTGCAAGATGCACATCAACGCAGTCACAACCAAGTACAACCAGACCATCTTTGACCCGTATGTAAACCTGCTGCGTTCACAGACCGAGGCCATGAGTGCCGCTCTGGCAGGTGTAAACTCAATAACAGTAACTCCGTTTGATGCCGCATACGAGACCCCCGATGATTTCTCAGAGCGTCTGGCCCGCAACCAGCAGCTGCTGCTCAAGGAGGAGTCACACCTGGACAAAGTTGTTGATCCCGCCGGCGGTTCATACTACGTTGAGAATCTGACCGAAGCTCTTGCTGAGCAGGCATGGAAACTGTTCCTCTCTGTTGAGGATGAGGGCGGTATGCTGGCAATGGTCAAGGCCGGCAAGGTTCAGGAAGCTGTCAACGCCACCAACGCAACCCGTCATGACAACGCCGCCAAGCGTAAGGAGTCTCTGCTGGGAACCAACCAGTTCCCCAACATCAAGGAGATGTCCGAGGGCCGCGCACCCAAGACCTGCTGTTGCTGCTGCAAGGCAGAGGGTGAGCCCACAATAGCAACCCTTGATACTGCACGCATAGCATCACAGTTTGAGGAGCTCCGTCTGGCTACCGAGGCCAGCGGCCGCCGCCCCAAGGTATTCATGCTCACTATAGGCAACCTTGCCATGCGTCAGGCCCGCGCCCAGTTCTCGGGTAACTTCTTTGGCTGCGCAGGATACGAGATTATTGACAACCTTGGTTTCAAGACCGTCGAGGATGGAGCCGAGGCAGCACGCAAGGCAGGCGCCGATATAGTAGTGCTCTGCTCAAGCGACGATGAGTACGCCGAGTATGGTCCCGCCGCATTCAAGGCCGTAGGTGACAGCGCAATCTTTGTGATTGCCGGTAACCCCGCCTGCATCGAGGACCTCAAGGCTGCAGGCATTGAGAACTACGTTCACGTACGCTGCAACGTACTTGAGACACTGAGAGATTTCAACAGCAAGCTTAACATCAAATAATCCGTAGTTATGAAACCTGATTTTAAAAGTATCGACATAAAGGCTGCCGCT
>JAFZKR010000062.1 GCA_017551845.1 Bacteroidaceae bacterium | reverse complement strand
TCCATTGGTCTGAATGGCGTTGTCCATTGACACTCTGATGACAGTCTCAGCTTGGCATACCATTGAGGCTGCCAACAGCAAAACAAAAGCGATTCTTCTCATAACACTGCGAAGATAAAAAAAGGGGAGGAAATTCCACCCCTTCTATCTGATCAAATGATTTTATCAGAACTTGTATGATATACCTACACGCAGTTCAGGGAACCAGTTTGCATAACCGGTCTCTGCCATAACTGCAAAGTTGTCTTTGAAGAAATAACGACAACCTACCATCTCACTGTGGAGGATGAAGGTGTCATCATTGTGGACTCCGGCATAGTTGTATTTCCAGAATCCCAAACCCAGTTCTACCATAGCATGAACCTCAAACTCAGGGGTGATATTCAGACCATAAGTGGCACGCGGGGTAATACCAAAGGCATTATAGTATTTGTCATAATCATTGAATGCAATCTCACCACCAACAGTGAAATGACCTTTCCACCAATCATCAAAAAGGACATAATCCAAAGATACTCCGCCACCAAAGCCAGGAACAACGCCAATATTGGCATTACCAATCATTGTACCCTTTGACCACTGGGGCTCGAGTTCGGCGCTTGCGCTGTAAGAAACCATTGCCATAGCCGCAATTGCAAGAAACTTACCAAATCCTTTCATATAAATAAAATTAATTGATTGAACAATGGTACAAATATAACTATTCTTTATAACAACCTCCTTAAGCTTTACATTTTTATTCTTATTTACGCACCTCCATCTGACAGCGGGAACAGTCGAAATTGAGGCCGAAGTGACAGCCGTCAGAAGAACGGAGATAGAGCGGCTCCCTGATTTGAAGATTCTTTGAAACCTTGCAACGTTTGGGGCAGAGTCCTATGGTATACTTTATGCAATGGCGACAGTACATTATTGTGGCTTTTTCAGGCTGAGTCTTTTCAAAGGCATCATCAATACTGACAACACCATGATCACTGTAAAAGTTCCTTGCCTCAGAATTCAGCACATTACCAAGATAAGTAAGGCTGTTTTCAGGGTACTTGAACGATGCATCCTTGACTATTCCAGGAACAGGCCTGGTGTATGAATCAAAACGCAGGATTTCGAGTTTCTCAGTAACTGAACGGCGCATTTCCGAAAGCAAAGAAGATGGAATGAAACGCTCTCCGTCCATCCGTACTTCAATGCAATGAGCTTCAAAGCGTGTAGCGCCCAGCTTAGATAATTGAGTCTTGATATTTGATTCCTGTGGCATACGGGCATCTTCTTTCTTCCATTCTTTTTCAGTTTCAGCAACGAATCCATCCTCATCAGTAAATCTGGCTTTAAAACCCTGATCCGTTTCCTCAAACAGGATGTTAATTCCTATCTTTCTGGATGCCGATTCTTTTGAAAGTGTCTTATCAAACTCTTTGTCAAAGTTGCGGTAAACTACTGTTCCTGCTTTTATTTGAGGCATATCACCTCCCTCCAGGAACAGAAAAACACGACCGTTCTCAACTCGATTCACGCGATACCCCTCAAGCTCTCCCTCGGCATTAAGGAAGCATAGTCCGTCGCCATTATGAAAAGCCTTGGAACCAGCCACGTTAAGCCAACCTCGTCCTACCTCCTTCAATACACCCATCTTCTCACCGATTGCTTTGGGAGAACTAAAAGAACAGATATCATCACTCCTTCCATGCAGGAAATAGTCAGAAAAACCACGATTGAAGCTCTTGCTTACATCTGGGCTGAAATAAGGGACGCTGGTGCCGGCAGATGCTCTCTTGAAGTCATCACGATGTCTTAAAACCGATTCAAGAGCCTGATTGTAAGCTGCAGTAATATTCTTTACATATGATACGTCCTTCAGCCTGCCTTCAATCTTGAAAGAGCAGACACCTGCATCCATAAGCTCCTCAAGATAATCCATGCGGTTCATATCGCGGAGTGAGAGCAGATGCTTGCCCCTAATCAGGACATTGTCATAAGCATCAACAAGATCGAATTTCAACCGGCAGAACTGGGCACATTCTCCGCGATTGGCGCTGCGTCCAAAACAGTATTGTGATGCATAGCACTGACCGCTGTAACTTACGCAAAGCGCTCCGTGTACAAAGCACTCAAGTTCCACGTCCGGACAAGCTTTATGAATATCCGTAATCTCTGCCAGTGAGAGTTCACGTGCCAAAACCACACGGGTAAATCCGCAATCTGCCAAGAAACGGACTTTTTCTACATTGCGGATATCACATTGGGTGCTGGCGTGTAGCGCGATAGGCGGCAAGTTCATACGCAGTACAGCCATATCCTGAACCAGCAGCGCATCGACTCCGGCCTCATAGAGCTGCCAAATGAGTTTCTCGGCATCCTGTAGCTCGGAGTCTTTGAGTATGGTATTTACGGTCACGTAGACCTTGGCACCGTAAAAGTGTGCAAAGCGGGTAAGTTCAACTATGTCATCAACCGGGTTTCCGGCAGCCTGACGGGCACCGAATCGGCCGGCACCTATATAGACGGCATCGGCTCCATGCTTTATTGCCTCAATTCCGCACTCCAGATTCTTGGCGGGCGAAAGCAACTCTATGGTCCTACCCTTTTCCATTTACCAGATATGTACCCTATTTGCGGGTGCAATATACATAGAATCTTTTTCTGTTACCCCAAAAGCATCGTACCATTCGTCAATATGGGGCAGAGCTCCGTTAACACGCAGACGACTCAGGGAATGCTCATCACTCTTGGTCTGTTGCAGAATCATCTCGTCACGACAGTTCTCAGCCCAAGTGCAGGCATATGCGATAAAGAAACGCTGCAGCGGAGTAAAGCCCAGTTTAACCTCATCATCGCATACCTCCTTGAATGCCTCAAGAGCAACCGTAAGCCCTCCGTGGTCCGCTATGTTTTCACCCAAGGTTAGTTTGCCGTTAGCCTTTATGCCCGGTAGCACCTCAATGCCACTGAACCAGTCCACCAGCACCTTGACGCGACGATTGAAACGTCGGGTATCAGTCTTGCTCCACCAATTGCGCATATTACCTTCCTTGTCAAACTGACGGCCCTCATCATCAAATCCGTGGGTCATCTCATGTCCCATAATGGTTCCGATGGCCCCGTAGTTGAAGGCGTCATCGGCCTCCATGCTGAAGAACGGATATTGCAAGATACCGGCAGGGAAGCATATCTCATTGATTGAGACATCGTAATATGCGTTTATTTCCTGCGGATTCATATACCACTCAGTCTGGTCAACCGGCTTCTTGAACTTGCGCTCCACCATATCGTTCCAGAAGTAACGGCTTATGGAGGCGCTGTTCTCAAAGAGAGACTTACCAAAGTCTATCTCCATTTTGGAATAATCACGCCACTTGTCGGGATAGCCTATCTTGAACTTGAAGGCCTCAAGTTTCTCAAGTGCCAGACGCCGGCTTTCAGCACTCATCCAATCCTGGGCCTCTATACGGCGGGCAAGCGCACGTTTAAGGTTGCGGAACATCTCTATCATACGTTCCTTGGCACCTGCGGGGAAGTATTTCTCCACATACAGGCGTCCTATTGCATCACCCAGCGTCCCGTTTACTGCCGATGTAGCCCTCTTCCACATGGGTTTTGGTTCCTTCTGTCCGCTTAGAGTACGGCCATAGAAATCAAAATCAGCATCATCAAAGGCTTGCCCCAGCCTGGTACCGTTAGAGTCGAGCATCTGCCATTCCATAAGTATCTTCTGATCCTCAATAGACTCCTCATTCAGAACACGGATAGCCTCCATTATGGCTTCAGGCTGACCTACGTCAACCCA
Organism: Bacteroidaceae bacterium; assembly: GCA_017551845.1. The sequence continues at coordinate 12,680 of JAFZKR010000062.1, read as the reverse complement.
CTCCACTCCGTTCAGGCCCAGTTTACTGAAGAATGCTCTCCAATCCAACCCAGGCAGTTGCACATAGAGTTCATCGATAGACCATTTATGGTAGTTTGTGGCAGGATCACGCAACTGCACATTATTACGTGAAGCTTTGGCCAGACGTTTCTCAATACGCCAGATTATACGCATCCTCTGACGAGACTCCCAACGGCCATAGCCCGCAAGCATAAGCATACGCACCACATGCTTCTTGAATGCTTTACGGATGTTCTGGGTCTGACGGTCGCGGTCAGTGTAATACTCCTTGTCTCCAAGGGTAAGGCCTCCCTGACTCAGCCCCACGATGTTTGTCTTGCTGTCCTTGAGGTCCGGACCTATCCCGACATCAAAATAACCCGTCACACCATATGGATCTAGCTCCAACATGGTATTGAGAAGTTCCTCACTGTTACTTATGGAGCGTATCTGTTCAATATAAGGTCTGATAGGTCCCATACCCTCTCTGTCACGACGTGCAGTATCCATCACCAGATTGTAGAGGACAGCAATACGGGCTGCATCACTGCCATCAGGATTATCCTGTGCAATGATGCCGTCTATAAGTTCCTTGAGCTGGCGGCGGTTTAACTCAGCCAGTTCATCATAAGTTCCGTAGCTGGGATAGTCGTCAGGCAGAGGGTTGGCATCAAGCCATCCTCCGCAACTGAACCTGTAGAAATCTTGGCCGGGGCTCATGCCCCGGTCCAGATAGTCCTCTTTAATCCCTGCTGCTTTTATTATCATTTACCAGATCTTTGCTCTCTTTTCAGGAGCCAGATAGAGTGCATCACCCTCCTTTATGCCGAATGCATCATACCAGGCGTCAATGTGAGGCAGTGTGCCGTTTACGCGCCAACGACCCAGTGAATGAGGATCACTCTTAGTTTGGTTGCGAATCTGCTCATCACGGATGTTGCCTGCCCAAACACCTGCATAAGCCATAAAGAAGCGCTGTTCAGGAGTGTAACCGTTCACAGTTTTCAAAGGAGCATCCTTGGTGGCGTTCTTGAATGCCTGATAAGCAATCATCAAGCCACCGTGGTCAGCAATGTTCTCACCCAGTGTGAGTGAGCCGTTGGCATTCAGGTCAGGCAGAACTTTGATACCGTCAAAGTGGTCCACTATAACCTGAACGTGCTCCTTGAACTTATCGGCATCTCCGGGAGCCCACCAATCGGCAAAGTTACCCTCCTTGTCAAACTGACGGCCCTGATCATCAAATCCGTGAGTCATCTCATGGCCAATTACTACACCTATTGCACCGTAGTTGAAAGCATCATCGGCACTCATGTCAAAGAACGGATACTGAAGAATACCTGCGGGGAAGCAGATCTCATTGGTTGTAGGATTGTAGTAAGCGTTTACAGTCTGCGGGGTCATGAACCACTCAGTGTTGTCAACCGACTTCTTGTACTTACGCTCCACATTATCCTGCCAGAAGAAATGAGTTACAGCAATGGTATTCTCAAACAGGCTCTTGCTGGGATCGATAGTTAGTTTGGAATAATCCTTCCACTTGTCGGGATAACCAATCTTAACATAGAAAGCGTCCAGCTTCTCATGTGCACGTGCCTTTGTGCTGTCACTCATCCAATCCTGGGCATCAATGCGCTCACCAAGGGCAATCTGAAGGTTCTTTACCAGAGTGACCATGCGCTCCTTTGACTCTGCAGGGAAATACTTCTCAACATAAAGTTGTCCGATGGCCTCACCCAGAACGCCACTTACTGTTGATGTAGCACGCTTCCACCAGGGCTGCTGCTCCTGACGGCCGCTCAAAATCCTGCCGTAGAAATCAAAGTTGGCATCATCAAGTTCCTTAGTCAGTTTTGAGGCGGAGTTGTCAATAAGCTGCCACTCCATATATGACTTGTGAGCCTCAACGGGAACCTGAGCCAGGATAGCTTCAACTTCATGGATAGGCTCGGGCTGCCCAACATCTACAAAGTCGCAGTCATAAAGGCCCAGTGCATCAAAATATGCCTGCCAGTCTATACCCTTGAAGTCCTTCTTGAGCTGCTCAAACGGCATCTTGTGATAGTTGGCAGCAGGATCACGCATCTGAACGTTGGTATATGACTTCTCAGCTATGCGGGTCTCAATGAACATCACATCCTCCATCTTCTTCTGAGCGACTTTCTCATCAAAGCCGCAAAGCGTGAACATACGTACAATGTGCTTCTTGAAGGCCTCACGGATGGCTGTGGTAGCCTCATCCTTATCCAGGTAATACTCTCTCTCACCGAGTGACAGACCACCCTGACCTATGCTTACAAGGTTAGACTTGCTGTCCATCATATCGGCACCGATACCCAGTCCGAAATAGTTGCTGGCCAGACCATTTACATCCAACTCTGTCATAAGCGGAAATATCTCCTTGCGATCCTTTACAGCCTCAATCTTTTCAATCCACGGCTTCATGGGAGCCAAACCTTCAGTCTCACGGCGTGCGGTGTCAAGCACCAGCTTATAAAGATCAGCTATCTTCTGGGCGTTTGAACCGGGCTCGTTGTCAGCAGCCACAATCTCATCAATCAGACCCTTCAACTGTTCACGGTTGTCCTCGGCCAGCTGGTCGAAGCTGCCAAAACGTGCATACTCGTCAGTAAGCGGATGAGCTGCATTCCAACCTCCGTCAGCAAACTGGAAAAAATCATCACCGGGCTTAGCGTTCAGATCAAGATTCTCCATCTTGATGCCAATACCCTGCTTTGAATTGTTACAAGAAATCATAGCCATTCCTGCTAATGCAAATGTGATTAATGTTACTTTTTTCATAACTCTTTTTTTTATTGTTTTAAATACTCTCTCCTTCCATCATGGCCTCCTCCCAGCGTTTTTCAGCCTCAAGCAAGTCATTCTTGAGCTTGCCGTAGGCCTCAAACATGGCGGAGTTCTGCGCTCCGCTTGGTGTTGACAGCCACTCTTCAATATCCTTTATCTCTTTTGATATCCTTTCAACCTCCTTTTCGCAGTCAGCGATCTTCTTCTCAATCTTGCGTTTACGGCGCTCCTGCTCCTTCTTGGCCTCATAATCCTCCTTGCCAGCCGATGCACGATCCTGCGTAGCCTGTACCGCGGGAGCTCCCTTCATGCGGCCGATATCGGCCAAGTTGTCAAGGTTCTTCTTCTGGAGGAAGTCATAGATTCCACCCAGATGCTCACGTACCTTACCGTCGGCAAACTCATAGACCTTGCTTACCAGCCCGTCCAGGAACTCGCGGTCGTGACTGACCACAATCACCGTGCCGTCAAACGCCTGAATTGCCTCCTTGAGCACATCCTTTGATGCCATATCCAGATGGTTGGTAGGCTCATCCAGTATAAGCAAGTTGTTTGGCGTAAGCAACAGACGTATCATAGCCAATCGGCTGCGCTCACCGCCCGACAGAACCTTGACCTTTTTCTGGCCGGCCTCACCGCCGAACATAAACGCACCCAGTATGTCATTGATGCGTGTGCGTATCGGTCCTGTAGCCACATTGTCTATGGTATCATGTACCGTTATCTCCTCATCCAGAAGTTGTGCCTGGTTCTGGGCATAATAGCCTATCTGTATGTTATGGCCTATGGTAAGCGTTCCGTCAAACGGAATCTCACCCATAATGCACTTTACCAGTGTTGTCTTACCCTCACCGTTACGGCCCACAAAAGCCACCTTCTCACCGCGCTTGATAGTCAGGTCAACACCACTGAACACACAATGGTCACCGTAGCTTTTGGACACGCCCTCACATATCACGGGATAGTTGCCGCTGCGGATTGAGGGCGGGAACTTAAGACGCATGGTCTTGTTATCCACCTCATCAATTTCAATGGGCACTATCTTCTCCAGCATCTTGAGGCGGCTCTGTACCTGCACGGCCTTGGTGGGTTTGTAGCGGAAGCGTTCTATGAACTCCTTGGCATCGGCTATCTCCTTCTGCTGGTTCTCATAAGCGCGCATCTGCTGTTCACGGCGTTCCTTGCGCAATTCCACAAACTCGTTGTACTTGACCTTGTAATCATAGATGACGCCGCAAGATATCTCTATGGTGCGGGTGGTCACGTTGTTTATGAATGCACGGTCATGACTGACCAGGATAACGGCATTGCAACGCTTGGCCAGAAACTCCTCAAGCCACTGTATGCTCTCTATGTCCAGATGGTTGGTAGGCTCATCAAGCAGCAGCACATCAGGATGACGAAGCAGAATCTTGGCAAGTTCTATGCGCATTCTCCAACCGCCGCTGAACTCACTGGTGGGGCGGTCAAAATCATCCCTGCGGAATCCCAAACCAAGCAATGCCTGTTCCAGCTCAGCCTGATAATTACAGCCGCCCATCATCCGGTAGTGCTCACTCTCATGGGTAAAGCGGTCTATCAGTGCGTGATACTCACCGCTCTCATAATCCGTACGCTCCACCAACTGATTGTTCAGCCTTTCAACTTCAGCCTGCAGGTTATGCAGGTCCTCAAAAGCTGTCTCGGCCTCCTGCCTGACAGTACGGGTATCGGCCAGTTTCATTACCTGCGGCAGATAGCCTATGGTCATCTCCTTGGGTATGGAGACGGTGCCAGATGTGGGTTTCTGCAGGCCGGCGATTATCTTAAGCATGGTGGATTTGCCGGCTCCATTCTTGCCTACAAGGGCAATACGGTCCTTGTCACCTACCACGTAGCTGACATCATGAAACAGTGGGCTAGCCCCGAACTCTACTTTAAGATTCTCAACCGAAAACACTTTAATCAGGCAAACAACCTGGCGGGATATACGCCCTCTTTTACAAGTTCTGCAATCTTGTCAACCACTCCCTGACGATCCTCAGCGTATGTTACACCGAACCACTTGGCAGTTGTATCAAGAACCTCTACAGTTGCAGTACCGTTATTTATCAGCTCATTCACCATGAGTGGGATAAAATACTCTGACTTGGGGACATTGATATTAGCCTGAAGCCATCCCTTGAAGAATTCTTCAGAATACTTCATGTAATCCGGAGTGAATCCCCAAACATTCATAGAGACAGGAGTATTATCATCAATACGGACCCAATCCTCACCATCTTTATAGCATACACCGTTCTCACGACGCAGAATCTCAGTGCGCTCCACAACGGTAGTCAGATGATGCTTGGCATTCACTTCACATACGCCACGTGACACCTTTCCGTTCTCACTCAGAGTATTGGCTACGCGGAAGCCTACCATTGAATAAACATTCCTTGACCCTTCTGGAAGAGAACTTAGAAACTTACCCATTACTGCAAAACAGTCACGTCCGTAAAAATCATCGGCATTGATCACACAGAAAGGCTCGTTAATAATGTCCTTGGCCATAAGCACTGCATGATTGGTACCCCATGGTTTGGTGCGGTCTTCCGGGCATTTGAAACCTTCCGGCAGGTCATTGATACTTTGGAAAACCACTTCAGTCTGCACATGGCCCTCATATTTTCTAAGTACCAGACGGCGGAAATCATCCTCAAAATCTTTCCTGATAATGAACACCACCTTGCCGAACCCTGCACGGATAGCGTCAAACACGGAATAATCCATTATTGTCTCACCACTGGGGCCAAGTGCATCAAGCTGCTTGAGTCCACCATAACGGCTGCCCATGCCGGCAGCCAGAACAACGAGTGCTGGTTTCATCTTATTCTTCAGTAATTTTTGCTGCAAAGTTACATTTTTCATACCTTTGTTTCAATAAAAAAAGAATAATATATGAAAAGAGTACTCATAGCTATACCGTTGATTCTGACACTTCTGTCAATCGCAAACTGCAAAAATCCCAATAATACCATACAGTCTGCTCCCGAAGAGGATGCCGACACAATAATTCTTGACATGGACCAATATGTCCGCTTTGAAACCTCCATGGGTAATTTTACGATTAAACTGTACAAAGAAGCCCCGCTGCATCGTCACAGCATGGTACGCCAAGCCCGTAAAGGTATTTATGACGGACAACTATTTTTCGGAGTCCAGAAAGGCTACAAGATACAGTGCGGCGACCCTTACTCCAAAAATGCCAAGCCCGGCGAAGAAGTTGGAGTCAAGGATGAACCCGATACCATAAAATCTGAAATCAACCCATTCCTTATGTATCATAAACGCGGCGCAGTCGGTCAGGCAAGCCTCCGGCAGTTTGATTTTTCAACCAGCCGACAGTTTTATATAGTGACAGGCAGCAAAAGCAATCGTTCCGCTTTGGAAAAGCAGGAGACTGTTATAAACAAGAAATACCGTCAAGCAGTGAAGGATTCCCTTACACAATTCCGTGCCGAGGAAATCATCAGGTACCGAAACCAAAAGAACAATCAGAAAATCAGTTCCATAAATAACGCTCTGAATCGTCAGACCGATGCTATTATGGCCAACCGCAAGGAATTCCATTACTCACCTGAACAGATTGAAGTATACACAAAGATTGGAGGAACCCCCAGTCTGGACGGATTATATACGGTATTCGGTGAAGTTTGCGAAGGCCTTGATGTAGTAGAAGCCATTAACAGCGTTCACATTGACAAGAATTACCGTCCCCAGCAGGATGTCAAAATTATCAAGGCTTACGTCCTTGATGAGGCGCCACAGACCAGTCAAGCCAACTGACTCACCGGAATAATCATCCTTCAATTATACTGCCGAACGACTGCCACAAAACATCATCCGGCAGTGGAGCTTTGACATTTACAATCTTGTGCGAAACCGGATGTACAAATGTTATACAGTATGCATGTAGTGAAATACTCCCATCCGGATTCGACCGTTCGGCACCATATTTCAGATCACCTTTGATAGGACAGCCCATCTTGGCAAGTTGACAACGTATCTGATGATGACGTCCGGTCTTCAACGAAACCTCAAGAAGCCAGTATCTCTCCGACGCAACAACTACCCTGTATCTCAGAACAGCCTTCTTACTGCCAGGCACCTCATGGTCATACACGTATGAACGGTTCTGCTTTTCATTCCTGGAAATCCATCCGGTAAGCTCATCTTCATTTATAGCCGGCCTGTTCTTGACGATAGCAAGATACCTTTTGTCCACCTCGCCCTCACGAAACATTGTATTCAAGCGGGAAAGAGCCTTACTGGTCTTTGCAAACACCACAATTCCGCTCACAGGGCGATCAAGTCTGTGAGTAACTCCCACAAATACATTTCCAGGTTTGGAATATTTCTCCTTAAGGTACTCAGCCACAATATCGGACAACGGAGAATCACCCGTCTTGTCTCCCTGAACTATCTCACCTGCCTTTTTGGAAACAATGATAATATGGTTGTCTTCGTAAAGTACCTGCATTAATCATATCATAAAAACCTCAAAGCGAACGCCAAGGGCTGTTATTAAATGCTCATTCCGCCATCCACCTGAAGCACCTGTCCGGTAATGTACGACGACTGGTCTGAAATCAGGAAAAGAGCAGCCTGAGCTATCTCATCTACAGAGGCTCCACGTTGCAATGGAATATTCTTGCACCATTCCGCCAGCTTCTCCTCAGGGATTTTCCCTGTCATCTCCGTCAACACGAATCCTGGTGCAATCACATTAGCACGTATTCCACGCGATGCCAATTCCTTTGCAGCAGATTTGGTAAGACCAATAAGGCCGGCTTTAGATGCCGAATAATTGGCTTGTCCGGCATTGCCATGGACACCTACAACCGATGATACCGTTAGTATGCATCCGCTGCGCTGACGCATCATCTGAGGAGTACATGCCTTAATATAATTGAATGCAGATTTGAGATTTGTGTCAATCACATCATCCCACTGTTCCTCATTCATCCTCATTATCAAACCATCCCTTGTTATACCGGCATTGTTCACAAGGATATCAATCCGCCCGAAATCTTTGACAATATCATTTACGACATCCATTGCCTCTTGAAAAATAGCCACATCAGTTTTATATCCCTTGACTTTCACGCCATTTTTTGAGAGTTCCTGCTCCATTTCGGCAGCACGCTCCACACTGTTCACATAAATAAAGGCTATATCAGCACCCTCCCTTGCAAAAAGGCTTGCCATAGCATAACCTATTCCTCTGGTCGCACCTGTAACAAGTACTGTTTTTCCACTCAAAGCACCCATATTGTAAAATTATTTCATTAACATCCCAGAGCTCCGTAAATGAGTTTTTGGGTTTCATATCTGATCTCTTCTCTTGTATTGCCACGCCAGAGATTGCCTCTGATGTACGAAACCTCAAAACCTCTCATGCAGTAATGGATAATCTCCGCTGTTCTACGGACACTGGTTACATTGAACACACCGGATTCCTTTCCTTCACTTATAATCTGCTGCAACAAGGCCTTCTCTTTCTGGTCAAAATCCTTTCTGAAATGCTCTAGTCCAAACACGTTTCTGAAAAACTCGGATCTCAGAGTACCATTACGGTCAACCATCTCCTTGAGCACTATGAAACGTCCGTAAATAAACTCGATTATCTTTAGTTTTGGATTAAGGGATTTGCCGGCTATGTCCGAAAGTTTATCAATTATACGGTCTGTCTCAGAATTTATCACAGCCTGATAAACCTCCACTTTACTATCAAAATATGTATATAATGTCCTACGGCTCAAACCTGATTCAACGGCAATATCACTCATTGTGGTATCATCATAACCTTTTTTTATGAAAAGGCCTTTGGCTGCAATTATAAGCCTGTTTCTGGTTTTTTGATTCTCCATAATCAGCAATTCAGGTTACAAAAGTAATGTTTTTTGTGCAGTTTTTTGGATTATTAGACTAAAAAGCTTTGCTTATTTAATGGGAAGTAGTACATTTGCACCACGAAAACATATCGCGGAGTGGAGCAGAGGTAGCTCGTTAGGCTCATAACCTAAAGGTCGGAGGTTCGAATCCTTCCTCCGCAACAAGAACAGGGACTTAAAATTAAGTCCCTGTTCTTGTTAAATTCGCACCGAGAACAACTCTGGAATCAAGCTAAGAAATCATCAGGCATGAGAATCAGCATAGACTCAGCTCCTTCAGTTACAGATGGAACTTCCTCAACCTGTTCCTTCTTGTTCTTCTTCTCGTAATGCCATTTTTCATTATTGGTGATCCTCTCAATCAGATTACTGGAATACGCAATCCAAAACAGTAGGCCAAGCACTATCAGCCAACCTATCAGTTTCTTCCACCACGGAGTCTTATCAGCATACGGATCAGGTTCTGCAACACGCGGTGCATTACTTACTTCGGTAAGGGTTGAACCAAATGTAATATTCACCTTTGCCGCAGCATTTATCGCCCACCCGTTAGCATTCAGTAAGGGCGATAGACTGCGCTTACGAAGTTTCAACCAAGCCAGAATCATGGAAGGTCCAGAAATGAGCAAAAGGATTACCAGGACAAGCACAATCCACTGCCATGCACGGAACTCCGACATTTTTTCAATAATTTTGGCCAAAGCCAAAGTCAGTCCTGTCACGGCCAGTCCTATAGCAGCGAATATACCTGCGAACTTGCCGATATCAAACATCTGCTTCTTTTCGCCAGATGTAGCAACCTGGGTAGTCATGTCACCTGTAACTTTCTCATCTTTCTCGGCAGCGTTCTTCTCTATTGTTTTCTCCATGAATCTTCCTAATTTACGATAAGGAGACCAGAAAGCCTGTCGCACACTGATTGGATTCTCAATAATCTTGAAAACCGAAGCATCCCAGATTCCGCCATTCCTGTCATAGAACAGGCCGTTCTTGCCCTCTCTGAGTGAAGCGACATCGCCGTCTGTCAGGACTGCAGCTATTATCATAGATTCACCACTCACCTTGTGGACACAGTTGCAATAGAGGATATACATCCCGCTCAATCCGGCCGTAGCGTTATGGGGACCCATATCCGGAACTTTAATGCATAGCTCGCAGCAACGCTCATCTATATAAAGTCGGCCAGCCTGGAATATCGCCTTCTCTTCAGGATTATAAAAATCTTTGAAAGTAACGAAATTGCATAGGAAGGTATAAAAATCCCTGTACAAATGGACAAGTTTATTAACCTCATCAATCGAAAGTGACTCGGACTCAAGAGCTTTGTCATCATCCACAAGCTTCAGTAAGTTCGCCTTTTGGTCTGCCTTCAGTATAGCCTTAACTTCATCTGTCCCGAGGGCTTCCACCTCAGTTCCCGCCTTTGCACCAAGCCATGTCTCGTATGCTCCAAATTTGGCAATCACAGAATTCCACTGTTCCTCACTTATCTCCTTGACACCCTTGAAATCCTTGTCAAATATCAGTTCTTTTAGTTTAGAGAACGTTGACTGCCATACCGGATTGATTCTTTCGTCAATCGGAAGAGCACCATTGCGGGTAATTGCAGCCAAAGGATACTGTGAGATCATGTCATCACATGCCGACAGATCCTTGTCACTTATGGCCTCTATCTGACTGACCGACACGTCAAGAGCTGATGCACTGTCCTTGCTGAAGGCTGCAAGCTTGCAGCGCATGAAATAATCAGCCACTTTGGACTTGATGGAATTGATGGTATCGTAAGCATCGGCTGTAGTGTCACCATATGGAAAAACTGTTTCTTTGTTATCCTCAGCTGCTTTCTTCCATGATGCATATGAAGCAAGAGCCGCATAAAAAGACTCTATAAGTTCCGCATCAACTCCAGGAAGTCCGCTACGGTCAGTTTTTGAACCCATTGAGGTGATACACTGAACTATTGTTTTTTTGAGTTTTTCATCATCGGTCGATTGTTCTGTGATTATTCCGTCACCATTCAACGCCGTCTTGGCAAATATCGCCACACTGTCATCGGTCTCGGCAATTGAAATACTATCCTTCTCTATCCCGAGATTAGAAAGAATATGTTTGGCCGATAACAATAGCCTTTCTCCATCAGGGTTCTTGGTATTGAACGCCGAAAATGGAATAAAATCTTCCTTTTTAAGAAGCAGGTCCGGATCATTTATTATTGAAGTAAGCCATTCGGCTGCCTTGACCACCTCACTAACATGGATTCTGCCGTCATTGTTATCATCCAGCATTCCTAATGTTTTCCTGTCAAACTCAAGGCCTACCACCGGACAGCTGAGAACCGTCCATAACTTCTGGTCAAGTTCACCGAGATGCCTGATATCCTCACCGCTCTGAATATTCACGCGGCTTTTTCCACCTATCGTGGAAAACTTCCATTCATATTCACCCATAAGCCGATATTATGTTTATCTGTTTTTTATAAATGACTATCCCCTAAAAACAACTGTTTCATATCTGAGGTTATATAATATCCAAATTTTCAACTATAAAACAGTTTTCTTATAAACATTATCACTCTATTTCATTTGCACAAATATAGTTAATTATTCAATCTGTTTCAAAAATGGCAGTTAAATGCTGGTGAGTAAAAAAAACAATCACTCAAAAATCAACAAACAGGAATCTGTTTATTTTTGTACCTGTAAACTGTTATCATGTTCCAGACAAGTACAACATATAATGGAGAGTTTTCTGCAAAACAAAACTGAAAATCATATGAATAAAAAATTATTGTTTCTGGCGTTAGTACTCACTTTGAATGTAAGCACTTTCGCGCAACAAGAAATCCTTCTTTACGACGGAACAGCCCCCGGGAGCGAAGGAGTACAGGACAATGAGCGCATAACACGCAGTCCCGACGGCAACATTCAGAACATATCAGGCGTAGTAACACCTTCCATAACTGTCTATCTGCCAGCTGCCGACAAAGCCACAGGTACAGCGGTAATCCTATGCTCCGGTGGAGGACTTATGTCACACTCATGGGGTTCCGATGTCATCAATATGGCCCATTGGCTCAACGAACGTGGAATTGCCGCCATCGGACTCAAATACCGTACCCGTACCATGGGTGGTAACTCAGGAAGGGATACAGGCGGGCCAATAAGTGTTGTAGGCAATCGTCAGATGGCCCTCAGCGCCTCAGTTACAGAATTCTCCAAAATAACAAACTCTAACGCTAACCCCGACACATCCGAAAACGGAGTAAAAAACATTGACAACGCTATCAACGATGCCCTTCGCGCAATCGAGATAGTCCGAGAACACGCTATCGAGTGGAATATAGACCCTAACAAGATAGGATACTTAGGATTCTCAGCCGGCGGAGGAGTAGGAATAGGAGCAACCATTCGTGCCGATAACATACATCGTCCCGCTTTCATGGCAACCATCTACGGTCCCTCACTTATTGATGTCGAGGTACCACAGAACGCCCCTAAACTCTTCATTGCCACTAGGGGCGACCATCACAACGTGGCGGCAGGATTAGTTTCACTTTACTTAGACTGGAAACGTGCTGGAGCCAATGCTGAAATGCACCTATATGATGACGGAACAGGCCCCTTCGGTCCCGACGATATTGGCAACACCAGCGGCACTTGGCGCGAATCCTTCTATCGTTGGCTCACCTTCAACAACTTTTAACCCCCCTAGCCGAAGTATGTGTCTTACGGCATAACTGCTCGTGGCCACTCCATATCCGTTCCCTGGCTGGATACGAGGGAGTCACGTTCCGCGTATGCGGAACTAAAACAAGGCAATGGTACTGCGAAACAAAAAAAAAGAGCCTCAGACCGTAAGCCTGAGACTCTATCAAAAGACGGCGGCGACCTACTCTCCCACGTGCGCAGTACCATCGGCGCGGACGGGCTTAACTTCTCTGTTCGGAATGGGAAG
>JAFZKR010000002.1 GCA_017551845.1 Bacteroidaceae bacterium | reverse complement strand
CAGTGAAGCCGATACTGATCCGGTTGCAATGATTATCTTATCGGCGGTATATTCCTGACCGTTGCATAGAACGGTCTTGGCATCCTTGAACTGAGCCTTGCCCTGCACCACATCCACGCCCTTGAGCAGCATATTGATGCCGCCGCGCAGCTGCTCCACAACAACTTGTTTGCGCTCGGCAGCTGCTGCGAATGTAGGTTTGCAGTCCAGACCCGCCTTGAGATTCTGCTCTATCAGTTCTGCATAGTGACAGAATGTCTTGGTGGGTATGCAACCCTCATTAAGACAGGTTCCGCCAAGATGTCCCTCTGTAATAAGAGTTACCTCCATGCCACGCTTTACGGCCTCAACGGCGGTCTCATAACCGCCGGGACCTGCTCCGATAATCAGCAAACGCATTCGTCCTGAATTTTTATTATTGGATTACGTGCCGCAGCAGTTTCATCCGGACGGGATATCGGAGTATTATGAGGTGCTCCGTGAAGTATCTCCGGATCCTGTACTGCCTCGGCAGCAATACGGTGCATAACCTCTATGAATCCGTCAAGCGTCTCCTTTGACTCTGTCTCTGTAGGTTCAATCATGATAGCCTGATGGAACAGCAACGGGAAGTAGATTGTGGGAGCGTGATAGCCGTAGTCAAGCAGACGCTTGGCCACATCAAGCGTAGTAGCACCCTCCTTGCCCTCACGTGCGCCGTCGTTGATGAGTCCGTCAAACACGAACTCATGCTTGCAGACGCTCTCAATGGGCAGTTTATAGCAGTCCTTGAGTGACTCCTTGATGTAGTTGGCACCAAGTGTGGCTAACTTGCCGCACAACTTCACATTCTCACGGCCAAGCATCAGGATATAGGCATAGGCACGCAGTATCACGCCAAAGTTGCCGTTGAACCCTGATACATTCACACCCAGGAACGGAACCAGTTTTTCACAAACGCCTACGGGCCCGCTTCCGGGACCGCCGCCTCCGTGAGGTGTGGAGAATGACTTGTGCAGGTTAAGGTGCATCACGTCGAATCCCATATCGCCCGGACGGACTGTTCCTATGAGCGGGTTCATATTGGCTCCGTCATAGTAGAGCAGACCGCCTGCAGCATGTACCAATGATGCAATCTCACGGATATCCTTCTCAAACAGTCCAAGTGTGTTGGGGTTGGTCATCATTATACCTGCAATGGTATCATCAAGCAACGGTTTCAGGTCCTCAACATCAACAAGGCCGTTGGCGTTTGACTTTACCACCACCACATCCAGGCCACATACTGCAGCACTGGCCGGGTTGGTTCCGTGTGCGCTGTCAGGCACGATGATACGGGTACGCTTGTAGTCACCGCGTGAGAGATGGTACTCACGAATTATCATCAGACCGGTAAGCTCACCGTGAGCTCCTGCGCAAGGCTTGAAGGTGAAGTGCTTCATGCCGGTTATGGCGGCTAAAGCCTTATCTATGCCCTCATAAACCGCATCAACACCCCTCAAGTTTTTCTGCAGAGGATGCAGGCCTGCAAATGCGGGCATTGCGGCAATCTCCTCATTTATCTTGGGATTGTACTTCATGGTGCAGCTGCCTAACGGATAGAATCCGGTATCGACACCAAAATTCATTTGGCTCAGATTTGTATAATGACGGACCACATCGGGTTCACTTACACAAGGCAGGTCTGCGGCATTGTTCCTGCGCAACGCAGCGGGAATGGCCTCTGTACCCTGGCATTTGGTACACAGCTCAGGCAGGGAGTAACCTCTGCGACCGGATTTGGATATCTCAAATATCAGTTTATCGTAGTACTTCATAATCAGAGTGCCTTTACCAATTCATCAATATCCTCATAACTTCGTTTCTCTGTGACGCAGAAACTCACATAACCTTCCTCCGTTTCCAGCGCGCCGAAGAATCCGGCATCGGCCAGCTTCTTCTGCAACTCTGCGGCAGGAACCTTTGATTTCAGCACGAACTCCTTCAGGAAAGGAACTCCTGCAAATACTTCCTCAAATTGTCCGGTTTCAAGCAGTTTCCTGTAGAGATAATGGGCACGCTGATAACACAGGTCATTGACCTGTTTCATTCCTTCCGGACCCATCAGTGACAGATAGACCGTTACCCAGAGTGCCATCAGGCTCTCGTTTGAGCAGATGTTGCTGGTGGCTTTCTCACGGCGGATATGCTGCTCGCGGGCCTGGAGTGTAAGCACGAATGCACGGCGGCCCTCCTTGTCATTGGTCTCACCTACTATTCGGCCGGGCAGCTTGCGCATGTAATCCTTATGGCAGGCCATAAAGCCCACATACGGACCGCCGTAGCACAACGGTATTCCCAATGGCTGTCCGTCACCTACTGCAATATCTGCGCCCCATTCTGCTGGAGTTTTTACTACAGCCAGGGCAGACGGGTCACAATAGACTGTAAGCAGGGCCTTGTCAGCATGCAGTGCACCGGCCATACCTTCCAGATTCTCTATTATTCCGAACCTGTTTACTGACGGTACAATGGCTCCGGCCACATCACCCTGAGCTATCAATGATGCAAGGGCAGCCTTTGATGTCTGGCCGTTCTCTGCTGCAATCTCCTTTATTGTGATGCCGGCATACTTGGCATATGTGACAATCACTCCTCTTACTTGCGGGAGCAGAGTGTTTGATACCAGAACGGTATTCTTTTTCTTGGCTTGCGATACCATCATTCGCATGGCCTCAGCTGCGGCTGTGGGGCCGTCATACATTGAGGCGTTGCTCACGTCCAGACCCGTCAGGGTGCAGATCATGCTTTGGTACTCGAATATGTACCTTAACGTTCCCTGCGAGATTTCGCACTGGTACGGGGTGTAGGCTGTTATGAACTCGCTGCGCTGGGTGATGTAAGGTATTACGGCGGGAGTGTAATGGTCGTATGCGCCTGCTCCTGCAAAGACCTTCAGTTTGGGGTTCTTGGCGGCTAAGCCTTCAAAATAGTCACGTACCTGCTGCTCTGTCATGGACTCGGGTAGGTCGTACTCTCCCTTATAGAGGCAATCCTGCGGGACATCGGCATACAGATCGTCCAGGCTTTTTACGCCTATACGGTCCAGCATGACTTTTATATCCTCATCGGTATGAGGGAAATACTGGAATCCTGCCATCACTCCTTAATGAATGTCTTGTAAGCTGCTGCGTCCATCAGGGCATCAAGCTCTGAGGCATCACTCATCTGGACCTTTATTATCCAGTTGGCAAAGGCGTCATCGTTTACCAACTTGGGGTCGTCAACTACTGCATCGTTGACCTCTGTTACGGTTCCGCTTACCGGGCTGAACAGGTCACTGGCGGCTTTTACGCTCTCCAAGGCTCCGAATTCACTGCCTTTCTCTACCTCGTCATCTACATCGGGACAATCAACATAGGTTATCTCGCCCATCTCTTTCTGAGCGTAGTCCGTTACTCCGATGACTGCGATGTCGCCTTCTACTTTTACCCATTCGTGGGTATCACTGTACTTGAGTCCTTCTACAATTTTACTCATATCTTTTATTATTGATCGTTCTTTACTTCTTATAATTAGTTTGATAGAATCTCTTTTTTATGACCCTGCCTGGGAACACTTTTTTTCTGATTCTGATAAAAAGGTCTGTTCCCAATGCGGCAAAATCTGGTTTGACCAAGGCAAAGCAGATGCTTTTGTCAAGCGAGATGCTGTGGTAGCCTGTCGTTACCTCTCCTATTACGGTGCCGTCAGCAAGTTCTACGGGGTAGCCGTGACGGGGGATTGCGCGGTCAAAGATCTCTATTCCTACAAGTTTCTTTTCTACTCCCAGCTCTTTCTGTGCAACTAAGGCTTCGCGGCCAATGAATTCGGCTTTGTCCAGCTTGCAGAACATTCCTAAGCCGGCTTCTATGGGACTGATGTCTGCACTCAGCTCATCGCCATACAGAGGCAGGCCGGCCTCAAAACGCAATGTGTCACGGCAGCCTAAGCCACAGGGCTCTACTCCGGCTTTCAGCAGGCGGTCCCATATCTCTACTGTGTCCTGCAGGGTGGCGTAGATCTCAAAGCCGTCCTCTCCTGTGTAGCCGGTACGGCTTACTATCAGGCGGTGACCGTTATACTCTGCGTTGCAATACTCGTAGAAACCTAAAGTTTTGGCGCATTCCAGACCGAAAACTTCCAGAACGGTCTTTTCAGCTTCAGGACCCTGGATGGCTATCTGGCCCCATACTTCGGACTGATTGTCTATCTTTACGTCATAACCTTTCTGTTGATCGAGCATCCACTGGTAGTCTTTGTCTATGTTGGCAGCATTTACCACCAGCAGGAAATGGTCAGGTTCGAACTCACGATATACGAGCAGGTCATCTACGCAACCTCCATCGGGATAGAGCATCATTCCGTAAAGGATCTTACCCGGATTGTAGCCGATAATGTTGTTCGTGAAGATGTGGTTTACGTAACGTTCGGCATCGGGCCCGCTAATGAAGATTTCTCCCATGTGTGAGACATCGAACATACCCACTTTGTTACGGACTGCAAGATGCTCCTGGGTTATGCCCGCATACTGGATGGGCATGTCAAAGCCTGCAAACGGGCTCATTTGCGCTCCGAGAGCCACATGGCTGGCATGGAGACAGGTCTTTTTAATTTCTTCGGCCATATTTTATAAAGTTTTCGTCAAGATAGGTCTTTTCTATTTCAAACACCTCTTCAAGTTCAGAAATGCTTATGACCCGTATATCTTTACAAAAATAATCAATTATTCCCTTTTTCAGCACTTCAAAACTGAAATCAGCAACAAAATCTTTCATGTTGACTACTCGCTGCCTTACCGACTTGATTCCCTTGCTGTCAAGTTTCTCACGGGAAGGTGTTATGGCACGCTCCATCTCCAAGAAATCAGTGTCATAAAGCAAAGTTCCGTGCACTATGCAACCTGAAGGCGTAGAGTAGCAGGCATTGCCCGAAACCTTACGGTCACCCACCAGCACATCGTTATGCTCAGTACACACAGCATTCACCCCCAAACCTCGCAAAGCATCAGCCAAACCAGAAAGATATTCATCAAAAGCCTTATTTACATCGGACTGTCCAGTGATGTATGAAATCATCAGGTTCCCCTCATCGGCATAGACACAACCGCCACCGCTTTTGCGGCGGTACATCTCAATTCCGTTTTCATGGCAGTAAGGCACATTCACCTCGGCCTCCATATCCTGGTTTCGACCGAATATCACAGTGGGGCGCACATTCCACACAAAAAAAGAACCTGGAGCATGCGCCACAGCCCACTCCTCAAGCGCAAGCCAGAACACCAACCTGCGTCCTTCATCTTTCTCTCCCTCCGGTAACCTAAGTAAATTCATACCTACAATATACAAAAATAGCGTATTTGCCCTAAAGCAATACACCATTACGAACAAAGGTTTTCAACAGTTTACAGAAAGGAGAATAATCAGTGTCACCAGGAAAGCTTCAACGTCCTGTGAACATCCATTGATCAAACCTTACATCACCCGAGAGTACGAAATAAAGCCTGTGAACACCGCAAAATGATTTACCCTTGTTGCATTTGGTCTTGAACTCATGCATTGCATCGCCCTCAGTTTCAAGCAAGGCAAGTACAGGACCTTCGGGATTATCAACACATACCTTGATACTGCCATTCCCAGAGGCCTTTATCCTGAAAGTTCTGGCTCTTCGTCCGAAATCGACTCCGCGCAGTTCTATTATTCCATGCTCGGGATTGGAGTCGGTTACAGACATAGTGCCCACCCTTACATACATGTTTCCTGGCTTATCGCCCTGTTCGAAACGTATTCCTTCAGTTGCAGCCGATGTCTCTGCCTGCTGGAGTCTGTAAGGATTGAGATTACGTATTTGACTCACTCCATTGACACTTGCCGTACATTCGTCAATATGAACATTAACTTCATCAACATTAACCTCATCGACGCAGATACTTCTGAAACCGCCATGTGTGCCAAACGACCTCTGAAGCATCAAGGTATGGTAGAACAGATACCACTTGCCATCATACTTGTGCAAGTGGGTATGATTGTTGCTATGTTCGAAATAACCAAAATCACCCGGATTCTTAAGGTACATATTCTCATAGTGCCAAGATGCAGAGTCTAGTGGAGTTGTACTTGTCATGTAACTCATGCAACAACGTGGTGGAATAACGCTGGAAAGGTTCCAGTCCTTATGGTCCTCCCAGTCCAGATTATATGTATAGACATAGGTTCCGTTGATATAGTTGAGCTCATTGGCTTCAAAATGACTTTTGGCCGGCAGGGGCACAAAGGAACTTTTTATTGATATTAGGTCGTCACCTAATTCGGCTATCCTGCTATTACGTGCTCCGAAGGTAATCCAGCCGCGACCTGCATCGTCAATCACAGCTCCTGGATCAAACGGCACGTCACAGTTGCCCAATCCCGGTGTATGTGCATCAACCAAACTCCTGTCCAATGGCGATTTCCAAGGTCCGACGGGAGATTCGGCGGTAAGGACACCTGTGCCATAGCCGCTATTTGAAAAATAGAGATAGAAATGTGTCTTTCCGTCGGCCTCCTTACGTGAAATGATGCTCGGAGCCCATGAGTTGATTATCCAAGGGGCAAGTTCGCCTACAGGAATAAGTCCATGGTATGTCCAATTGACCATGTCATCAGTTGACATCATGACAAGTGTCTTTATTTTTTCATATCCGTTTTTCTCAGCTTTCTCATACTGTTCATGATCTCCTGTGCCATATACATATAAGCGGCCCTCGAACTCGACTGATGTCGGATCGGCCGAAAAAAGGAAATCAAGGACAGGATTGGCATTGTCAGTACCCAACTTGGGAGAAACCTGAGCAATGAGTATCACTCTGGGCAGAATAGTGAGCAAAAATATAATAATTAGTCTATGCACAAAATCAACTTTCCGAAACTGTATTCCAATCAAAATCAAAACGCTCTATGTCCTCTTCCACCAACGGGTTCCCAATCAGGACCTCTATTAAGGTAATCTTGGAAATGGCTCTGATTGCATGGAGGTCTCCGCACGGGATGCGCACTACATCACCACGGGTTACTTTCCTGCAATCTCCGTTCAGCACGAACAGTCCCTCCCCGTCAATCATAGTCCAAGTCTCTGAGCGATGCAGATGACGCTGATAACTAATATTCTTCCCTGGCTCGATGGTCATGAGTTTTGTGAGTGACCATATTCCGTCGGGCAACTGTTTGTAATCAAGTACACGATATAAACCCCACCTGCGCTCCTCGAACATGGGTCGGGTGCCTAAGGAATCAACATGGCTCTTTAGGGTCTCGCTGTACTCCTTTCCGCATACAAGTATTCCGTCCGGGCTGGCAGCCACGACAGCATTGCTTATTCCGTTTACGAACATGGGGATATCCAGTTCGTTAATGGCATGTACATTATCACAGTCCGGTCCCATCTTGGCATTACCTATGGTTACGGATGAAAGTTCGGCAGTCAGACTGTTCCAGGTACCAAGGTCCTTCCATTCGCCATTATAGGCAACCACAGCTACCGATGATGCCTTCTCAGCCACCTCATAGTCAAAGCTTATCTTGGGGAACTTGCCGTAATCAGAACGTATCTCGGCAAATGTCCCATGATTCACGTATTTGCGGACTATCTGCATGATATAGCCTAACTTGAACGCGAATATCCCGCCGTTCCACAGCGCACCCTCATTCAGCAGTTCTACGGCTTTCTCTTCCGATGGTTTCTCAGTGAATCTCTTGACCATGACCGCTTCATGTGAACCGGCATCAGGCTTGCTGACAGGAACCACATAACCGAATTTCGTAGATGGATATGTAGGGGTTATTCCCATCAGTACCAGTTCTGCAGTATCGGACTCCACTGCCTGAACCATATATCGGATTGTTTCGAAATACCCGGCCTCAGTATAAGGGTCACTGGGCATAACCACCACCGTCTCATCAGGACTGCATCGTTTTTCCAGAGCCAGATACGACGCAGCCAAAGCTATTGCAGGGAATGTATCACGCCTTTCAGGCTCAGTGACCATCTCAGCAAGTTCACCTATCTGATTCAGAATTATGTCGCTTTGGGATGCATTCGTGGCAATGGTAATGCTCTCAGTAAGACGGGCCTCATGAATCTGACGCACCACCCTCTGCACCATAGATTCCATTCCACCACCGGGTTTCTCAAGCAATTGAAGGAACTGCTTGGAACGGGCATTGTTAGAAAGAGGCCACAGGCGTTTGCCGGACCCTCCGGACAAAAGAATTATTTCCATATTGCAAAGATATAATTTTTCCTACATCCGTAATAATCCGTTCAAAAGTAACACTTGGGGGAAGGTTACCGAAAGATTCAACGGAAGTCGTTGAACCGGTAACTGAACGAGATAATGAACAAGGAAGTGTCACCGAACGTGCGGCTCTCGTTCCAGCTCGTACCCGACACCGATGCCGAGAATCCGTTGTATGACTTGAGTATGTCACGCCAAGTGAGGCTCAATGTAGCCTGACGGCTCTTCAGGAAACTGTACTCAACCGATATGTTCCAAATACATTCCGGACGGTTGGCCGATTCCATTTCATATCCGAACGGACGTGTATAATTGCACTGTGTGGATGCACCCAGCCCTATCGATGACTGATATGACACTTCGGCACCGGCGTTGAACCTCTTTCCTCCGCTAACATTGTCCAGATAGTCGCTCTTGCTGCGGTCAATGTTATAACCTGCTACGGCACGAACCATCCAGAACTGATCAGAATAGGCACCCTCCAGTCCTAAGGTGAGCTGATTATAATCCGTAGCACTCTTGTTCGCTGCGGCATCGGAGAAAGACTGTACGAAAGCTACGTTATGGCGAAGAGAGTGGTTGACCGTAAAATTGACCGAAAGGTCCTGAAACGGATAGGTGAGAAAAAGATACTCGCTCATGTTCCAGTTACCATTGATGTTCTCAGGCGATGTGATACGGGCACCCGTCAGTCTGTTCAGCCGCGTCAGGGTCGTAATCTGGTTTACTGTAGTTCCGTAACTCACACGTGTACGCATCCATGACTGATACTGAAACTCCAGATGAACGTTATGCGAAATAGAGTTCTTGAGTGAACTGTTACCTTCATGTATGTTCATGGGGTCACTGTAGTCAGTTACCATTGAGAGTTGCTGAACCCCTGGCAATCCGTTGGAAAAGTTATACCCCAATCCTATCTGGCTCTTTCTGAACACCTTGACCCGGAAATCAGTATTGGCTGAGTATCGGATGCCTGTGTAACGGATATGCTCATCATCCTTGCCCGGCATCTTGTTCAGGTTATCAATGGTCATGAGTACAGGTGCAGCTTGGGCCGAGATGTTTATCCTGTATATGGAATCCGAATAATAGTAATCCAGATTCAAAGAATTGGTAAGGTTACTGTTCCGCTTGTCATAATAGAGGGAGTCCACCTCGCTCAACGAACCGTCCGTTCCGACATCCTCATAACGCTGGATGCTCTTTCCGTCATCGTATGAGAAAGAGTATCCCAATCCCAGATAACCGGCCTCTTTTATCCGGCGGTCCAAGCTTGCGTTAAAACGGTAGTTGTTTGACTCGTTCGGAGTGTATATCCTGTGATCCACCCTTCGCACGCTGTCACCCAACTGAAGGAAACGGCTCTCGGACTTGTTGATGCTGGTGCCGTCGCCATCGGAACGCCCCATATTGATATTCACATGGAGATTGTACTTTTTATCCTGGCCGAAGTTCCAAGTCAAACCGCTGTTCAAACCGTATGAACTTGTCAGGCTGTTGCCTGTGCTTGACTGGATTGTGGAGCTGATAAGCCCCTCTCCCTCGTTCGATATGGAATCCACCGAGTAGCTACTGTTGTCACTCCAGTTTCTGGACATATCCAAGTTGACGTTATACCATAGATTGTCCTTCAGACGACGGATTATGCCGGCATTGCCGCTCCAGCTGTGACCGCCGTTCGAACTCGTATTCTCACTCACAGAGTTCTGCGTAAACTCCGGCATGAACATCTTGTTGTAACTGGCTGTCTTGTTTTCGTTGTATCTGCTTCCGTAAGAGACCGATGCGTCCACATTAGTCTTGTCAAATGATTTGTTGTAATAGAGATTACCGTCAGTGTTCTCCGTCTTGAGCTGAGGCGAGTATTCGTACGGCAATGTGTTTCTGGTGAACGAACCGTACAGTTCAGAGCCACCCTGCTTCCAGGTGGATCCGTCTATCGAAAATCTGTACTTGTCAAGTTTCCCGGTAGTACCAGCTTCTATATTAGCGAATATTGTGCGGTCCATGGGCTCCTTGGTGTGCATATCCATCACCAGATGGTTGTCACTCATGACATCCAACGTGTCATCGGGCACCTCATAAACCTTGAGACTCTTGAGCTTTTCCGCAGGCATGTTGTTCAGGGCGATGCTCATGTCACGCTTGAAGAATGAGTCACCATTGAGACGTATCTCGTTTATGTCACGTCCAAGATACGTCATCTTACCATCAGCGTATTTGAGTCCCGGCAGACGGCGTACCAGATCCAGCAGGACACTTCCCGTGGGCATCTCGTATGCATCGGCATTGAAGATTATCGTATCGCCCCGTTGGTACATGCGCTGCAGCTCCGCCACTATCTCCACCTCCTCGCTTGTAATGGGGTTGCTGTGCAGGAGTACGGAGTCAAGATTCAAAGAATATGTCTGGATGCCGCTCTCCCTTCTCATGGACGGACTCATGATGGAGTCAAGCGTCTGCATACCCAAATAAGATATGGTGATGCGCAGGCGAGTGTCCCTGAGACGGTCGCGGCGAGACATATATACCCAGAAGCGTCCCTCCTTATCGGCAGCCGAACCGTCGAACGATGCGGTATCGCCCATGCAGGTGACTTTAATGTTCGCACCCTGCA
Organism: Bacteroidaceae bacterium; assembly: GCA_017551845.1. The sequence continues at coordinate 1,504 of JAFZKR010000002.1, read as the reverse complement.
ACGGATAGGGTTCAGGCTCATAGTCATCAACACCATACACCTTACCTTCAACCTGAAAAACCTGCTTGACGTATGTGCGCATCAAAGACTCAATCTCAGGACTGCTCCAGTCATTGCTACTGACGGCGGAAGAACTGATAATAATCTGGCCAACCATAGGAATGGCCGAAAACGACAGGCAAAGGGAGAGAACAATTCTTTTAAGATTCATTCCTGCAAATAAAACTCAGATAGAGAGTACTGAGAGAACGTTTATCAGTTCATCACCTATAGGTTTGTCCTTCTTGACAGCCTGGGCAATGGGGATGTTCACCATATTATCATTGATGACGCCTATCATCACGTTGCGCTGCCCCTCTTTAAGGGCTTGGATTGCGGCCACACCCATACGGCTGGCCAGAATGCGGTCCAATGCACTTGGGCGGCCTCCGCGCTGTACGTAACCAAGAATTGATACGCGGACATCAAACTGAGGATACTCGTTGTGCATACGCTCGGCATAGTGCATTGCGCCTCCATCGGCCTCTGATACTATCACTATTGAACTGCGTTTGGATTTGCGTATGCCGCGCTCAATATAGGCGGCCAGCTGGTCTATGTTGGTGCTGCTCTCTGGTATGATGGCAGCCTCGGCTCCGGCAGCTATTGCGCTGTTCATAGCCAGGAAACCGGCATCTCGGCCCATAACCTCTATAAAGAATATGCGGTTATGTGAGTTGGCGGTATCGTGAATCTTATCGACGCAATCAACTATTGTATTCAGGGCGGTATCGTAACCTATAGTGTTATCGGTCCCGTACAAGTCATTGTCAATTGTACCGGGCAGGCCTATTACCGGAATGTCATACTCGCTTGTAAGCTCCTGTGCACCTGAAAGCGATCCATTGCCACCTATTACTATAAGTGCATCGATTTTATGCTTCTTGATTGTCTGATAGGCTTTGGCCCGACCCTCCGGGGTCATAAACTCCTTACTGCGCGATGTACGCAATATAGTTCCACCCTCAAAGATTATGCCCGATACGCTCTCGGTCGTGAACTCCTTGACATCATCGTTTATGAGGCCCTCATATCCGCGATAAATACCCCAGACCTTCCAACCCTCATATATAGCAGCACGTGTCACCGCACGAATAGCCGCATTCATACCCGGCGCATCACCGCCCGATGTCAATATACCTATACTCTTAATCTTACCCATACTTCCAAATTTGCTACAAAGTTACAAAATGATACAATTGCGGACAGACACCATATGTATCATTTAGCACTTTTTTCTTGGGAACTTTTTGTGGTATCAGTATCTGAAACACCGCGGAACTATCACTTTGGGGAGACAACACCTCCAGGCTACTCCGAACCTCTCCAGACCCTAAACGGCGAACTCGTCCTCATCGCCCCTACGGGTCGAACGTTCCTCGAACAAACGCCGTTCTTAACGGGATCTTCCGTGGGCTCTCCGCTTAACGCTCTCCGCTAATGGTCCCCAACCCTTATAGTCCTG
>JAFZKR010000061.1 GCA_017551845.1 Bacteroidaceae bacterium | reverse complement strand
GGAGTGGGTTAATGCAGGCAAGATCGTTCCTGACTTCGAGAACGAGTTCGCAGTATTTAACCCTGCAGTGTTCGCCATTTCAAGGCTTTACATTGCTCCTACTTTAATGAAGAGTAATCCTGAGAACGGCTCATTCAACCTGGACGAGAACACCCAGACAGTTGACGTGACCTTCTCAAAGGATGTTTATGCTAACCTGAAGGACGGCACCAAGGATGACTACAACGTAATCCTCAGGATGAAGTCCTCAAAGGGTGAGGAAGTATGGACTCCGAGCGCATATGACGAGGAGACCTTCACCGTTACATTCAAGCGTCCTGCAGGAGGTGCTCCTCTGAGTGGTGACTGCGACTTTACAGTAATGAACGCACGTGCAGGTTCCGGTGACCAGTATCAGCCTGCTAACCCACAGAGCTTCCAGCTTTCATTCGGTGATCTGGGCGACAACAAGCCTAAGTACTTCTATCGTTCAGAGCCTATATGGACTGGTGCTGACCATGCAAGCCAGTGCATACCTCTCGGTTGGACAGCTATTGACGCTACAATCGGTGCCGACGGCAAGGTAGGTACCGGTGAGACTGAGTCAGGTGACTACAGCCGTATGTATTTCTTCGCTTCAGGCGGTGCATTCACACGTGGTTTCTACAACAGTCCGCGTAACGGCAGTATTGACGGTGTTATCAGTTACGGTTCAGCCGAGGGCTATGCCCTTACTTTTGAGCCGGGCGATTACAGGATCTCATTCAGCACATTCGGATGGGACGGCACACCTACAACCAGCTTCTATATCTATCCGTTGGGCCAGGAGCGTCCCTCCAAGGCTACCGATAAATTCGTAGCTGAGCCTCAGGTTGCTTACACCGATGCAAACACCGGTAAATATAAAGTTACCAACTACACTCAGGTTTCTATCAACTTCGAGATTAAGGAAGCAGGTAACTACGTGATTGACTTCGTGACTCCGAGAAGCAACGGTTGGGGTGGTCTTGTAATAGGTGCCATTGAGATAACCAACCAGTATTCATCAGCATTCAAGTATCTGCAGATGCTGGAGGATGCACAGGTTGCTGCAAATGCAGTCCTTGAGAGTGCTAAGGCAGAAGAGAAGTACGATGGCGAGAATCTCAAGGCCTTCGAGGCTACCATCGATGAGTACAAGGACTTCAAGGACACAGCACCTACTGCTTACGAGGATGCGACAAAGACCATCAAGGATGCCACTTCAAGTATGTCGGACCGCATGGCTTTGGTTGACAAGTTCTACACTGAGTATGCTGCCGCTGAGGCTAAGGAAGCTGTCTATACTGATTCAACAGGTTACAACAAGCTTGTCGCTTACGACAACCTCGTAGCCAAGATTGCCGAGTACAAGGATCTTGACGTGACCAAGAAGGACAACGAGGCCCTGACAGCTATCGTTGATGAGGTAACAGCTGCTACCAAGGGTATGACTGACCGTTGCGCAGCAATGGACAAGTTCAACGGACTGAAGGCTGACCTTGAGAATCAGATTACCTCATACGCTGACTATGACTTCGCTGCCGAGTATCAGAACTTGAAGGCTGCCTACGAAAAGGATAAGGATCTTGACCTTATTGAGGCTACTGACGATGCTCTGAATGCAGCCAATACTGCATTTGAGGCAGCTAAGAACGCTCTCAACAACAAGATGGGCGCTGCCGGTCTGCTCACCAAGCAGGCTAAGGCCCTGAAGAGTATTGCTTCTGACTTTGACATTGAGATGGATCCTGCTGTCGAGAATGCCATGAAGGTTCTCCTTGATGACGATCAGGACATTGCCAATATCTACCAGCTCGCTATCAAGGCCAAGCTGTCAGAAATGATGGGCAATGACGAGCTTGAAGATGAGGTTGACATGACTGCTTTCATCCAGAATGCATCATTCTACAATGTTTACAGTCCTGCCACAACCATAGCATCTAAGGATAATGAGAATCCTCTGCCCGGTTGGGAAGTTCTGGGCGGTTCAGGTAACAACTACCTGTCAGCTTGGGGTAACAACCGTGCTCAGAGTGAGGGTGCAGTTAAGGATATCGACATAGCTCTTGACTGGTTCTCATCTGTCAAGATGACCCAGACAGTCAAGAATCTGCCGGCCGGTATTTATACTATTGCCCATTCAGCTAGTGCATGGGGTTCTCTCACTGCCTCTTCAACCGGTGGCGCAGGTATGGTTATCACTCAGAAGGACAATAACGGCGAAATCATAGCCGCCGACACTCTGAGATTGTATAATGACAGCCATTCAATGCAGTTCACTGCTCTTGGAGGTGAGATGGAGATTCTCCTTGACTGGTCAACAACCAGCACATGGGCATTCCTTGACAATATCACACTGACTCTCGATGAGCCTCTCGCAGGACACAACTATGCATACGATGCTGCTGAAGCCGCCGTTGCTCTTGAGGAGGCCTTGACTGGTGTGACTCCTGTCATGGAAGCTGCCGATGTAAGGTACTACAACCTGAACGGTGTACGCACCGCACAGCCTGACGGTATTACCATCAAGGTTACTACCGGAAAGAACGGTGCACGCAAGGTTGAGAAGGTTCTTGTCAAGTAACCTGACTGACTCTTGACTGACAATATCGGCGGGGAGCCCAATGGGGACTCTCCGCCGATTGTTTTTTTCCGCTATCCCTTGTTTTTGGAAAAATAGTAATATCTTTGCTCTAAATCGGAAAAGTTATGTTCAAACGCCTGTTGACCGCTTTTATCTCCGTTCTGTTATGCCAGGTATGTGCATCGGCAGCCAAGAACGCCGTATTCAGCGTCAATGTACAAACCGAATTCCAGCATGTGTCAGGCTTCGGAGGTTTCTCTCCAAGCCCTACCTGGAGTTACTGGTTAGGTGATTCCGATATAGACAAGATGTACGGTAAAGGTGAGAACCAACTCGGGTACAACATTATGCGTCTGTACATAGGAAATTCCGAGTGGTCATGGAACAGTGCGGTGGCCAATGCCAAGAGAGCCGAAAAATACGGTGCATACATATTCGCATCCCCCTGGAGCCCTCCTGCCAGTTGGAAGGATAACAATTCCGACAGCAATGGAGGGCATCTTCTTGAGAGCCGTTATGCCGACTGGGCCGATTTCCTGAACCGTTTCATAGCCAAGATGAAGGAAAACGGCGTAACCATTGACGGTATATCGCTGCAGAACGAGCCGGACTGGTCCACAAGTTACCAGAGCTGCGTATGGACAAGCGAGGAGTTCATAAAGTTCCTGAAAGGGTACGGAAGCCGCATCAAAGCACAGATTATCTGCCCGGAGGACGTGCACTTCACACATTCCTATATAGATCCCATCCTCAATGATTCCGATGCCTGTAAGGAATTGGACATCGTGGCAGGACACTTCTACGGGTGGAACGGTTCCTCCTATCCTCTTGCCGAACAGAAGGGTAAGGAGGTGTGGATGACAGAGTATCTTATCAACGACCGTCAGGAAAAACAAGGCCAGGACATCAACTGGAAGGATGACGGTTTCCTCTTTGCCAAGAGTGTGAACGATGCCATGCTGGCCAATATGAGCGCATGGGTCCACTATTCCCTCAAGCGCTACTACGGCTGCATGGGCGACGGCAATTACGGGACTGTCAACGGACAGATCACCAAGCGGGGATATATACTGTCACACTTTGCCAAGTATGTGGCCGGCAGTACACGCATAGAGCACACCATAAACAGCGCAAGCGGAGTTTATGGATCCGCATACCGTTCAGTGACGGGTGACAGCATCATATTCATGGTCATAAATCCCACACAGAGTGATTTTGATATGACTTTCAGGCTTCCGTTCGAATCCAAGAACGGCTTGTCTGTAGTGACCGATGAGACCGTTAACATGAAAAAAAACAAGTTGTACTACGCCGAACGGACTTCAGTTCCGGTAGAGAGTGTGCCACAGTACAGCGTGTGTACTTTCGTGTTCGAAAAGGCCACTAAAGGTGAGGTGATTCTTGATGTCAACGGCGAGGGCAGAGTTGAGGGTGCCGGCAGTTATGTTTACGGTGATACAGCTGTAATCAAGGCTATTCCCGCAGAAGGCAACAGATTCATAGGCTGGATGGCCGATACCGTTGTGGTGGGCAGTACACCTATCCTCAGCTTCCCGGTAGATAATGACATGCAGCTTACTGCTTTCTTCAGTTCTGATAATAATATATATGGTGTAGCTCTTCCGCCGGTGAAGGGAGCACGGCTCTCCGGTTCCGGCATTTACAATGAAGGCGAGACTTTCACCATACTTGCACAGCCTTCGGAAGGTTACCGTTTCATCTCGTGGATTGACGGGACAGGTCAACCCATTTATTCCAACCCATATTCGGGAACAGTAAACGGCAGCATGACCTTCAAGGCCGTAGTGGATATCAACCGCTATCTTGTGGAAACGCCGGCACTCTCCTTGGGACGCGTTGAAGGAACCGGAGAGTATGCTCACGGTGACTCCGCGTTCATAACAGCCATCCCTGATTACGGCTATTGTGTGTCAGCCTGGGAGATAGGCGATTCCGTTGTTCTGACTGAAGATTCAATTCTCAGGGTATGCGTCACAGCGCCTCTGACAGTCAAGCCTGTCTTTACAGGAAGGCAGTTCAACATAACTCTCAAGTCAACTTTCGGAGGCGGTGCGCATATCAAGGGCTCACTTATCAATCCTGACACGAAATATCTTGATACCATTACCGTAGTGGCCGATGTGTCAAAGGAGAGATATGAGTTTACAGGCTGGTATGAGAATAACTCCCTTGTCTGCGCGGATATGGAATATACCTTCATCATAACCGGACACAGGACTCTTGAAGCGCGGTTTGAACAGTCTAAGATTGGTGTGACGGTAGAGTGTGGCGAACACGGCAGCGCATCGTTGGATGCCGACAAGGTCATTTATAACAGGTTTGTCAAGCTTACTGTACAGCCCGATGAAGGATTTGAGATAGAAAAGTTGCTGATGAATGGAACGGACGTGACTGAGTCAGTGGTTGACAACAGCTATACTGTCCGTGTTAAGGAACCGGTGGCATTTACTGTAACATTCAGGATTGCTACTGTTGTGCAGTCTGCTCCGCTGTCCGGTACAGTGAAAAAGCTCTACTATCTGAACGGCAGGGAGTGCACTGAGCCTGAACCGGAAAAGGGAATATACATCGAGGAGATTCTCTATCCTGACGGCAACCGCAAAGTAAAGAAAACAATAATTCAATAACCAACAATATTATTACAATGAAAGCAAGATTTCTGACTATGGCTGTCGTAGCAATGGCTTGGACAGCAGTATCGGCACAGAACCCTATTATCAGGGACCAGTTCTCAGCCGATCCCTCTGCACTTGTTGTAGGGGACAAAGTGTATGTATTTCCTTCACATGACATCAAGGCTCCGGCAGAGTATGCCCGTAAGGACTGGTTCTGCATGGCGGACTATCATGTATTTTCTTCAAGCAACCTTACCGATTGGACAGATAACGGTATGATTGTAGATCAGTGGAGCGCACCTTGGGTAAACGAGAAAGGATACTCCATGTGGGCACCTGACTGCAAGCAGAATCCAAATAACGGCAAGTACTATTTCTTCTTCCCTGCCGGTTCAAAGCCCCAGCCGAGCGCTGACGGCCGCCGCGGATTCGGCGGTAACCGGGTAGGTATCTGTACATCGGATTATCCCGAAGGTCCTTATACTCCCGAGGCTACTCCTATTGAAGGCGTGGGCGGTATTGACCCCTGTATCTTTGTTGATGATGACGGTCAGGGCTATCTTGTTATGCCGGGCATAACTATCACCAAGTTGAATCCTGACTGGAAGTCAATCTCAACCGATCCCGCTGACCGCCACCGCGTGGAGGAGGTCCCCACCAAGGGACTTGTTGAGGGCCCGTACCTTTACAAGCATAACGGCAAGTACTACATGACTTTCCCGTGGGCACGTGAAGTTGAGGAGGTTCTGGCATACTGCATGGCCGACAATATTTTCGGCCCCTACAAGTTTATGGGAGTTTTCTTTGAGGAGCATTATCCCAAATGCTGGACCAACCATCATTCAATCATAGAGTTCAAGGGACAGACCTATCTGTTCTACCACCACAACGAGTTCTCACCTGATTTTGACAAGAACCGTTCCGTATGCGCCGACAGTATTTTCTTTGAGCCGGACGGCAGCATCCGTATGGTGAAGCCCACTCTTCGCGGAATAGGCGTGACTGACTCCAAGAGCCAGATACAGATTGACCGCTACACTCAGTTGAGTGCTTCCGGTGACTCCATCGCCTATCTTGAGCCGAGCAACTACTTCGCAGGCTGGAAGACAGTCTTCTATGAGAAGGGAGCATGGGCCAAGTACAACACTGTTGATTTCAAGAAGGCTCCCAAGAAGGTGACCGTCAAGATTGTTCCTCCGTCGGCCGGTACTCTTGAAATCCTTCAGGATGACAATATCATCGCTACTGTCGATGTTCCCTCAGACCGTCAGGTCATAACCGCATCGGCCAAGGTTTCGGGTGCCAAGAAGGGCATTCACCACTTGAAGGTCCGTATGGCTACAGCAGGAAAGGTTCAGGTTGATTGGCTTACATTCGAATGATTATGAAACTGCACAGACTGTTCATAGCAGCGGCTTTCATCACGGTCTTGGCTGTATCAGGATGCTCTACAGGGAGCAAGGTGACCGAATGTGTAAACCCGCTTACATATACCGATATTCCGGACAATGACTGGATCCGCGTGGGCGATGACTACTACATGGTGAGCACCACCATGTATTTCTGCCCCGGTGCGCCTATCATGCACTCCAAGGATCTTGTTCACTGGGAGATAATAAGTTATGTATATGATGTCCTGAACGACGATGACATATACAATCTGCGCAATGGCCGCAATGCTTACGGCAAGGGCCAGTGGGCCACTTCACTGCGTTATGTGAACGGCACATATTATGCCTTGTTCATAGCCAATGACCAGGCCAAGACCTACATCTACAGAACCAAGGACATTTACAAGAGCAACTGGGAGCGTTCCGTTATCAACCGTCCGTTCCACGATGCCTCCATGTTGTTCGAGGACGGGCATCTGTATGTTGTGTGGGGTAACGGTGAACTGCGTATCATCGAACTGGAACCGGACGGTTCCGCCATCAAGGCCGGAGCCGAGGAGAAGGTCCTCATAGACTCCCCGCGTCAGGGTTTCAACCTTCGTGCTGAGGGCGCCCATATATATCATATAGGTGATTACTACTACATCCTCGAGATTGACTGGCCGAGCGGCGGTGTCCGTACTGAAACATGCTGGCGTTCCAAGGAACTCTTCGGACCATACGAAAGGAAAGTCATCCTGAGCGGAGCATTCGATGGTCGCGGTGACGGTGTGGCACAGGGAGGTATCATTGAGACACAGAAGGGCGATTGGTACGCCATTATGTTCCAGGACCACGGTGCAGTGGGACGTATCCCCACCCTACAACCTGTCAAATGGGTTGACGGATGGCCCATTCTGGGTGATGACACCAAACCTGTAAAACAGTTCACTGTCAATCTTCCGGAGAGTGGCAAGAACCGCACATGGGACAATGACGAGTTCAACTACAAGAAGAATGAACTGGATCTGGTTTGGCAGTGGAACCACAAGCCTGATGACAGCGCATGGTCGGTCACTGAGCGCAAGGGATGGCTCCGCCTCAAGACCGGACAGCTGGCCACGAATGTAACGGATGCCCGCAACACTCTCACCCAGCGCACTGTAGGCCCCCGTTGCTACAGCGAGGTACTTTTGGACGCTTCCGGCATGAAACCGGGCGACAGAGCAGGTATAGTAGCTTTCCAGAGCAACTACTGCACCATTGGTGTGGAGGTGGACGATAACGGTTCCAAAAGTCTTGTAGCCATGACTCACCGGAACATGGGCCGTCGTCGTGGCCCACAGCAGGCAGAGAATCAGCCCAGTCCTGATACCGAGGCTCTCCGTGTGCCGCTCACTCAGGACAAGGTGTGGCTCAAGATACGCTATGTGTTCACTCCGCAGGCCGAAGGAGAACGTCCGGATCAGGCCTTCATGAGTTACTCATTGGACGGCAAGAGCTGGAACGATGTGGATGCAGTCCTTCAGATGTCCTTCAGTTTGGACTATTTCACCGGATACCGCACGGGCCTCTACAGTTTCTGTACAAAAGAGGCTGGCGGCTATGCTGATTTTGACTACTTCCATCAGGAATCCTATTGACTTCGGTCAACAGGATTCCCCGGAAGGGGAAGTCGCTATAGTTAAAAATATATAATCATTTAACTTTCGTACTGATAGACTATAATAAGGATGAAACGTGATCGTAGTGACAGCATGAACAGTCAGGGATCTCTTTCAGTGAGCGATGAATCCATTGCCCGTCTGCTGTGTGATGACAATCACGTGGAGGAGGCTGTGCGCCTCATCATGAAGAAATACGGTGAGCCACTTTATTGGCATATCCGCAGGATGGTGGTAGCGCACGATGATGCTGAGGATGCTCTTCAGGAGACTATGATAAACGTTTATAAGTACCGCAGTACCTATTCGAACGAGTTTCCTCTATCATCCTGGCTTTATAAGATAGCCACGAACGAGAGTCTCAAACTTCTCAAGAACCGAGCAGGCTTCAGCATGTCGGTCGATGATTTGGGCGATTCGCTTAAGGACAGTGTGAGGGCGGAGGCAAGCCCCGATGCCGATGAAACTTTGATTCTGCTTCAGGAGGCCATCGCATTGCTGCCGACAAAACAGAAAATGGTATTCAACCTCCGGTACTACGAGGACAAGAGCTATGAGGAGATACATCAGATAGTAGGCGACAGCGTCAATACGCTCAAGACCAATTATCACTATGCAGTACAGAAAATTAAGGAATATATAACTGAACATGAGCTATGAAAGAGTTTGATCTTGAAGGATTGAGTAGGGAAATGCCCTACAAAATGCCTGAGCATTTTCTCGATGACATGACCGGGAGGGTTGTGTCAATGATAGGAAAGGAACAGAAACGGCATAAGGAACGTAGGATATATGTCCTGTTCGCCAGTGCCGCCAGTGCTGCTGCCGTTGCCCTTCTGCTCATCCACCCGTTCAAAATCAGTGGACCGAGCTTTCCTGACTACGAAAGCATTTCCCAGTGCGCCAGCATTGACGAGGTATTCCAGTCAATGTCAACCGATGAGCTGGGTGTCTATTCAATGATGAGCAATTATTACGGTAATTGATTATCTCTATGAAGAAGAGCCTGACAGCTTTCTGCATGTTATTCTGCATCATCCTGTCCCTGCCGGTACAGGCTCAGCCTGCACAATCCAAGGAGAAGGATGAGCAGATGATCAATGCCCAATTGCGTTTCATAATGGAAAGCGCGGGACTCTCTAAAAAAGAGTATCAGAAGTTTGCCGGTATTTACATCGAGTACAACGAGCAGTTAGCTGCCCTGAACCGCAAGGCTAAGCCTGGCGAGGGCGACTACATGAAGGAATGGAGCGAAATAAACGACAACTATCAGAAAAAGTTGGAGAAAGCCCTTCCTGATACCACCCGTGTCAAGATAGGTGTAGCCCAGTGGCAGCTGGGACAGAAAATATGGCAGGAGTGGGCTAACCAGAACCAGCGTGACATGGATCAGCGGGTAGAGATATGGCAGAGATGGGCTGAGACAAACAGACAGATGATGCAGGGCCAGATTTTTGACTACCATCGCCGCAACCAACAGGACTGGAACCGTATGTCGGAACAGCAGAAAGAGTGGTGGGAAAACTACTGGAAGAACTGGCAGGCACCTGATTCCGCTTTCTTCAATGCACACCCCGATATGCGCCGTTTCAATCCGGATCCCAGGAGAATACCGCAGTTTAACCCGTCTCCAGGTTTTGGTGCTCCAGGTCATGGGGTTCCCGGTTATGGCACACCAGGTTTCAATCCCCGCCGTCAGAATTATTAAGAGAGAAAACTCTAGCAGGAATAAAGAAGAGAGAGGATCCATTCGGGGCCCTCTCTCTTTTCTTCATGTCATCAGCTATAACTGATTTATTTGATATATTTCTTAACTGTCACGGTGCTTCCGTCTCTCATAAGGTGCTTTACAATATTAAGTCCCTTATAAGGAACAGCCGATTCTATTCCCTGAGCATTGTAATAGCGGGTTGAAACCACATCTATTATCTCTTCGGAAGTCTCAATGCCGCTACGTCCGAATATGGCGTTAACGGTGGCCTGTTTGGTGTCGGTAGTGAAAGTGACGGTTATCTTTTCATCCATATAGGTCTCTTTGACAGTGCCCTTGGAATCGGTTATGCTGACTTCCCAGCCTATCACGTCATAGCCCTCATATTTGCTTCCGCCATCGAAGGTATATGCTCTTCCGGGGAACAGTTTGCCGTCAAACTTGCCGGCAGTAAGGGGAACATCGTTGATTGTTATTATCTGGAAACCTAAATCAGTGGTGCTTTTGTTTACAGCCACCGGAACGGCTTTGTCAAGCGAATAGTAGCTTGCCAACTGTTTGTACATGTCTGTCCAGCGCTCGGAAGCCCAAGTCCTCATCTTTTTGATTTCGTTCTCCCAGGATGACTTGCCGTTTACTCTCTGGACCTTGGAATAGGCATCATACTCCGGCTCTACCTGATCATGAGCCCAGGTTATCATTTTGTTCATATTGTCAACAGTCAGGAAGTCACCCATATAGACAGTCAGTCTGTCGAGGAACATATCATGATACCGGTCTATCTTCATCAGATTGCGGAATAGGAGGGTCCAATATTCACTGTTGGCGGTCTCACCGTTGATGTTATTGGGCAGATTAAGGTTCCACTTGAGGTTCTCTTCACCTGAAGAGTGTCCCCATATACCGAAAGCGCGGTCAACATCCTTTATTATCCAGCGCCATCGGCCTCCCTCTTCATTGGGGCGCCAGGCAACATTGTTGTTACCGGGGAAATCCGTATTGCTGAAAAAGATGTTGCCAATCATCATGTTGGTATATTCTTCAAGATCCATCACGGAGTCAAACTCCTCGAAAGTGTGTCCGTCAGCACTGTAGAAATCAACAAAATCCTGATATATATCCCAACGGCCCTCTTTGAGAACACCTGTCTCAACAAGAGTGATATCCTCCAGTCCGTCATTGTGTGTCCATACGTTATCCTCGTTGCCTCTTTCCCTTATGTTGATAAGTCCGTCATAGACACCGTTGGTATAGAGGATGACCGGCTGATATCCCTGCCAGTCAAGGTCAGTGTTCATTCCTATCAGAGACTGGGCCACACCGTCACGAATGAATGAGTTGCCGAAGTCATTACCAGAGTTTCTGAGACCGATGGAAGGAGCTTTGCGGGCGTCAGGACGTGTTGTGGGCCAGAAAGCCTGGTCAAACCAGTCTTCGCTGCCAAAACGCTTGTCGGCATAGGCGATAAGTGATTTCTGGCTGTTGTCGCGGCTCCATCCGCCACTCACCCTTATTTCGCATATCTGGCTGAGTTTGGCGTTCAGACCGGTTGAAGAGAAATAGGTGAATTGGGCAGGACGTCTCCAGTTATACTTGGTTTCCTTATTGTTGAGCTGGATAATACCGTAATCCTTGCTGTACATGTCGAGACTGTCAACGACGAGCGAGACTGTAGGCAGTGTTATCTTCCTCGGGTGGAACAGAATCACACTGGTCAAGGCATCGGGGGTAAGATAACCCTCACAGAATATGGCAGCCTTGACAATGACGGAGCGGTCAATATAGGCTCCTATCGAAGTCAGGATATTGCTGGTGTCATTAGGCTCGCTGCCATCGAAAGTATAACGTACTACTGCTGTGGACGGGACATTCTCGCCATTGGACATCTTGAGACGGTTGAGCCTGAGTGATTTCACAAAGAGGCCGGAATTGTCAGGTCCTCCCATAAAACCGTTGGGGCTCAAATTAGGATTAGGCAGTACAGCGATTGCATGACCTCCTTCATTCGGGGCGTTCTTTGTCACTTTAAGTTCATAGCCCCACTCTTCGGAACCATCCGAAAGCCTTCCGAGTGCCACGTTGGGAAGGAACATTACAGGCAGGTGGACTGAATCAACCAGAAGTGAATCCGGTGAGTACAGATAAAGACCGCTCTCTGAATCGGTAGTGATACGGAAATCGGCATGTATCTCCTTTTTCTCGGAAGTGACGTTGCCACGCCAATCCTTCTCCTGAACTATGATGGCGGTATCGGCCTTGTCACAATATACCATTATTGTTCCGTTGGCCGGGATCTTCCAGTCAGGAAGTTCGTAGCATTTCTTGAACCTGTCTTTCTTTCCTATCCTGTATCCCTTCAGTGAAAGTGCACTGTTTCCGGGATTGAAAAGTTCTATCCATCCGTCAGGATACTCCATCAGAAGGTCTATGTCACCTCCTATGGCTGACTGCATAACCTCATTGATGTATAGGATATGAGTGGGTTCTTCTTGAGCATGTAATGATGAAAAAGCAGCAGCTGTGAATGACATTGCAGTCATTATCAGCATGTTTCGGATGATTCTCATATGACTGGTTTTTTTATACGGTTGCAAAAATACCAAAAAAGAACGTAAATAAAGAAAAGGAGTGTTCACAATTTCGCCACATTGCATGATTTGTAAATGTTTTTCACATCACTCCAGTATTGATGCTTAAGACTGTGTGCAAAAAAGCCGGCTGAAAATGCTTCCAGCCGGCTCTTCTGTATATAAGAATTAACCTGCTATTTATTTGGCAAGTATCTTCTCAACCTTGCGTGCACCGTTCTTTCCGGTAGTAACCTTGATGGAGATACCGTCAGGCTGTGCAGTGCGTACACCGTTCAGGTTGTAGTACCTTACATCGGCAGCTTTCATGACAACAGCTACACCAGTTGCCTCCTCAAGAGCAACGGCGGCTTCAGCGGCATCGGCTGCATAGTCGTGTCCTGCGAGAGGCTCATCGAGAGTCAGTGTGATATTGTCAAGGAATGCCCATGTGGTGGTAGTTGCCCAGTCAAGGAGAATCTCTATTTCACCTCCGAGAGCGTTGAACTGCATTGAATGGTCACTATTGTGCAATGCCAGAGTGTCAGATGCAATTATTTCATCATTCTCGTCCTTCTGCAAAATTACCAGACCTGCACCACCGGTTGTGGAGGGAGTCAGGTCACCCCATGCTCCGGCTGTATGGGCAATAGTATATACACCTGCAGGCAGATTCTTTACTGTCTGAGTCATCTTGATTGATGAATTCCAGTCAAGTGCGATATCGATGTTCTTTACAGCACCCTCTGTCTGCGCACGGTCGTTGCCCCAAGCTGACAGATAGTTGTTGCCGGAACCCTTAATGACTGTCCAGCCGGGCAGAGGATCCTGGTTGGCTGATATAACAGCATTCGGACTGAATACATTGTAGAATGATGCATTCTGAATGAAAGCAGTCATGTCCATCTCATCTTCAAGCTCATCATTGCCCATCATCTCTGACAGTTTGGCCTTGATGGCAAGCTGATAGATGTTAGCCAGATCTTGGCGGTCATCGAGGATAGAATTCATATCCTTCTCTACAGCAGGATCCATCTCAATATCAAGATCAGCGGCAATAGCCTTCAGGTCCTTGTTCTGCTTGGTGAGCAGACCGGCAGCAGCCATCTTGCTGTCGAATGCTGTCTTGGCGGCATCCATAGCATTGTTGGCAGTTGTCAGATCATCCTCAGAGATGGTAATCAGGTCAGCATCCTTGTTTTCGTTGTATGCATCCTGTGCATTCTTGAACTCAGCAGCAAAGTCATAGGCTGCATAAGTCACGAACAAGTTCTCAAGATCAGCGATAAGTCCGTTGAACTTATCCATTGCAGCGCAGCGGTCAGTCATACCCTTGATAGCAGCTGTTACCTCATCAATGATAGCTGTCAGAGCCTCGTTGTTCTTCTTGGTCACGTCAAGATCCTTGTACTCGGCAATCTTGGCTACGAGGTTATCGTAGGCGGCAAGCTGATTGTAACCGACTGAATCTGTATAGACAGCCTCTTTAGCCTCAGCGGCAGCATACTCAGTGTAGAACTTGTCAACCAGAGCCATACGGCCTGACATCTCAGCTGTGGCGTCAGTCAGAGCCTTTACAGCATTGTTGTAAGCCGACGGAGCGGTACTGGTGAAGCCTTCATACTCATCAATGACAGCTCCGAAGTCATCCAGATATTCACCTGAATAAATCTTGTCGGCCTTGGCATCTTCAAGCAATGCCTTTGCTGAAGCCTGTGCACCGAGAAGCATCTCAATGTACTTGTAAGCTGATGAGTATTCATTCGAAACTTCAACGTAGTAGAGTACACGACCGCCCTTATGGCCGCCACCCCATGAATTCTCAACCGGCAGATTCCATACCAATGTATATTCACCTGTTGTGGGGAATTCAATCATCTCCTGGAATGTCTCGTATGTTGTCACAACACCGCCTTCCTCAGGCAGATTCACGTGATCTTCACCCTTGTTGACCTCGTAAATAGCATTACCGTCGGCATCATAGATACGGAACCACATGATAGCACCGTCATTCCAAGAATCCTTCTTGCAACCTGATGTAGCCCAGGATACTCTCCATTCACCAGCCTCGCTCACATTGACTTTGAACATCAGAGCGGGACCTCTTGTCGTATCATCGGAACCCTTCGGGTCATTCTGCAGGTTCTCTCCGAAGAGACCCCACATAATGGCTTTGCCGCCAAGTCCGGAGAACTGCTGGATTCTCATCATACCATATTCGCTGGTGGAGAAACCCTCAATTTCCCTGTCACCTACGTTATACTTGCTGAAATCGCTCTTACCCATATAGATTGGAGCAATATCGGCAGGACCGAATGAGTAGCTGAACGTGTAGTCGTCACCCCTCATGTACTGAGCGCCCTTGTCGGCATGTGCATTGATGAGAGTGAAGTCATAGTCACCCTTCAGCTCACCGCTGTTGTTTGAGGGACGCTGGAAGGTTACTGTGAATGTCTCCTCGTCGTATGCCACGGGAATCCAGTTCTCAACACCCTTCTCGGTCTGGAGGTTCAGAAGAACACTTGACTCATCATCCAGAGGCTTGCTCAAGTTAGCATAAATTTCTTTTGAAAAAGTCACATCAACCTTGTCGGTGTTACCGGAAAGGCCGAAAGAACCCTCCTCAGGTGAAACAGACATGACCACAGGGGGATAGAACTTCAGTGATGTAGCAAAGACTGAAGGGTTATATACTGCGAACTCGTTCTCGAAGTCAGGAACGATCTTGCCTGCATTAACCCACTCCTCATCGAGAGAGTTAGGATAGAGAGAGCCTGTATATTTGAGCTGGAGAGCGGGATCTTCCGGGTTCTTCAGACTCAGACGTACATTCTCCAGACCCTCGAAGGAGTCATCATCAAGCCAGATGTAGAGATAGCCGTCTTCATGATACTCGGCTGAGAGTACCTGAAGAGGATAATCTTCACCGCCGTACTCGGCTGTCAGGGTGAAGTAGTCACCGGGAAGCTCAATGGCGCCCTCAGGTGCTGTCTTTGCCAAAGCACCCAGGTTGGTTTCATAACCGAAGTTCACACGGAGAATCTCACCGTTGTACTCGGCACCGCCGATGGTTGACTTGTAGAGTGAAATATCATCCAGATAGTAAGTCCTCCCCGGATATCTGAAGGACATGCGGAGGAAGAACTTGTCGAACTGCTCTATCTTCTGATAGGTATTGCCGGTCTCGGGATCTACTGTTGACCACGCTCC
>JAFZKR010000060.1 GCA_017551845.1 Bacteroidaceae bacterium | reverse complement strand
TGGGCGTAACGCTTGAGGCAATAGCCGCAGGCAACGGGTTGGACGGCATAGAGAAGCAGAGTCGTCCGTACGGAGTAGATGTACTGCATATATTTGATGACAAGGCGCTTGAACCCTACACCACAGCACCTCATTCTGCAATCCTTGTAAAACTGTTCCAGGAGGAGCAGCCGCAGATAGCCTTGATGGGCGCAACTGTTATAGGTCGTGACCTTGGTCCCAGGGTTTCATCAGCCCTGGGCAGCGGTCTTACTGCCGATTGCACAAACCTTGAGATTGGTGAGTATGAGGACAAGAAGACCGGTAAGGTTTATGAGAACCTGCTCTATCAGATACGTCCCGCATTCGGAGGAAACATCATCGCAACTATTGTCAACCCCGACCACCGTCCCCAGATGGCAACAGTACGCCAGGGTGTGATGAAGAATGAGATACTTAAGGCAGACTATAAGGGTGAGATTGTAAAGCATAAGGTAAGTGATTACGTTAGTCAGGCAGATTTGGCAGTGAGCGTGATTGAGCGCCATATGCAGAAACCCTCACACCATTTGGACAGCGCCAGCATAGTAGTGGCCGGCGGTTACGGAATGGGCAGCCGCGAGGGCTTTGACATGCTCTTCAAACTGGCTGATGCACTGCACGCCGAAGTGGGCGCCAGCCGAGCAGCAGTTGATGCCGGTTTTGTGGATCATGACCGTCAGATTGGTCAGACAGGTCTTACCGTACGCCCCAAGCTTTACATTGCATGCGGTATTTCAGGTCAGATCCAGCACATTGCAGGTATGCGTGAGAGCAGCCTGATCATGTCAATCAACCAGGACCCCGATGCTCCCATCAATGCCATCGCCGATTACGTGGTTACCGGCCGCGTTGAGGATGTGATTCCCAAACTGATCCGTAACTTAAAGGAGATTTCAAAATGAACAACTATAAGGATACCCCTGAACTGAAAGCCCGCATGAACTCTCCGCTTATGGAGCGCATAGTGGAACTTAAGGAGAACTTTTATACAGAGGCAGACAAGTATGACTATGCACCGGCTGATTTTGCCGATGCTATGGACAACTTTGATCGTGTGCTGGAACTGACCGGCAGCGTGTGCGATGAGGTTATTGCACCCAATGCAGAGAGCGTTGACCGTGAAGGCTCACATTGCAGCGGCGGCCGCGTACAGTACTCTGCCGGAACAGCCCAGAACCTCAAGGTCATGCATCAGGCAGGAATGTCCGGATTCGGACTGCCCCGTCAGTACGGCGGTCTGAACATGCCCGTAACCGTATTCAGTGCTGTAGGTGAGATGATCTCACGTGCCGATGCATCGTTCCAGAACGTATGGGGCCTGCAGTCATGCGCCGATACCATCAACGAGTTCGGTAGCCCCGAGCAGAAGGAGAAATATCTTAAGATGGCCAGTGAGGGTGCCACCATGTCAATGGACCTTACCGAGCCCGATGCCGGTAGTGACCTGCAGAGCGTAATGCTCAAGGCTACAGAGGATGTGGAGAACGGCTGCTGGCGCCTGAACGGTGTAAAGCGTTTCATCACCAACGGTGACAGTGACATTCATCTGGTACTTGCCCGCAGTGAGGAGGGTACCACCGATGGCCGCGGTCTGTCACTCTTTATCTATGACAAGCGTAACGGCGGCGTGAACGTACGTCGCATTGAGGATAAGATGGGTATTCACGGTTCACCCACCTGCGAGCTGGTGTTCAATAACGCCAAGGCTGAGCTTTGCGGTGACCGCCGCCTGGGTCTTATCAAATATGTTATGTCACTTATGAACGGAGCCCGTCTGGGTATAGCCACACAGAGCGTGGGTATTCAGGATGCCGCTTGGCGTGAGGCTACGGCATATGCTGCAGAGCGCCGTCAGTTTGGCCGTAATATTGACACATTCCCCGCTGTATATCAGATGCTGGCAGTGATGAAGGCCAAGATTGAGGCTTCACGTTCACTCATGTATGAGACTTCACGTTACGTTGATATATACAAGTCACTTGACCAGATTGCCAAGACCCGCACCCTGACCTCTGAGGAACGTCAGGAGAGCAAGCGTTACAGCCGTCTGGCCGATGCCCTGACACCTATCACCAAGGGTATGACAAGTGAGTTCGCCAATCAGAACGCATATGATAGCATACAGATTCACGGAGGCTCAGGCTTTATGCGTGACTACGCCTGCGAGCGTCTGTACCGCGATGCACGTATCACCTCAATCTATGAGGGTACCACCCAGCTTCAGGTAGTTGCCGCATTACGCTATGTTACCAGCGGCATATATTCGCAGTACGTAAAGGATATGCTTGCCACTCTGCCTGAGTCCGACAGCAAGGCTGCCATCACAGCCCTTGTTGAAAAACTGGACGCCATGACCGCCCATGTGATGGAACTCAAGGAGACCGAGCTGATTGATTTCTGCGGCCGCCGTCTGATGGAGAGCGCCGCCTACTGCGTAATGAGCACCCTGCTTCTGCGTGACTCCACCCAGACTCCGGACCTGTTTGATAAACCGCTCAAGGTGTTCATAGACCTGGCCAAATCCCAGATTGAGGGACATGCCGCAGTTGTCATGGGTTGGACTCCGGAAAGCACCGAGTATTACAAATAATGAGTATTTTTGTGCACTGTTTTGTATAGATACAAGTGCACAACGATAAAAGTGACATACTGAAGAGTGAGGCCCGTTACCGCAGGCTCACGGAAACGCCGGTACCCAGACTGGTTCTCAGTCTTGCCGTACCTACCATTATCAGCATGTCCATATCGGCCATCTACAATATTGTAGATTCATGGTTCGTGGGCCACATCAGCACCCTTGCTACGGCGGGTGTGGGTGTGGCTTTCTCATACCAGTCAATCATACAGGCGGTAGGATTCTTCTTTGGGCACGGATCAGGCAACTATATGTCCCGCGCCTTAGGTGCTCGTGATGCGGAGGGGGCAGGAAAGATGGCTGCCACGGGATTCCTTTCATCATTCCTGGTGGGTCTGTTCTTTATGGTGCTAGGTATGCTGTTCATGACACCTCTTTCCCGTTTGCTGGGTGCTACTCCTGATGTGGTTCCGTACTCAAATGCTTACCTTAAGTGGATACTGATAGCCACACCGTTCCTGGTGTCACAAATGACACTGAATAACCAGCTGCGACTGCAGGGCAATGCCATGATGGCCATGATAGGCATAGCGGTAGGTATGGTGCTGAACATATTCTTTGACTGGCTGCTTATAAACCATCTGGATATGGGTGTTACGGGTGCAGCTGTGGCCACTCTTATCAGTCAGTTCATATCATGGAGCCTGCTGCTGTGGGCAAGCACATTTGACGGAAATGTTCATATACGCTTGCGCAACTTTGCACCTTCACTGGAGCGTTACCGTGAGATAGGAGCTGGCGGTTTGCCTTCACTAATGCGTCAGTCACTCTCCAGCATATCGGCCATTTGTATGAACTGGGCGGCAGCAAGTTATGCGCTGCAGGGACAGGAGGCTTCAACCATTGCCGCATTCACGGTGGTGGCCAGGATCATGCAGTGCGCAATGGCGTTGATACTGGGCGTGGGTCAGGGATTCCAGCCGGTATGTGGATTCAACTGGGGTGCAAAACTGTATGGCCGCGTAAGACAGTCTTACAGATTTACCATACAGGTTTGTGTGATGGTGCTGATAGTGATGTCCACATTGGGATGGATATTCGCTCCTGAGATAATATCATTCTTCCGTGATGAGGATCCTGAACTTATACGCATAGGTGCACGTGTGTTGCGTTGGCAGTGTGTGGCTTTCCCGCTGGTGGGTCTCACCACGCCTACAAACATGCTGTTGCAGAACATACGCCGCACAGGCCGTGCTACGGTGCTGGCAATGAGCCGTCATGGATTCGCATTCTATCCCATATTCTTCCTGCTACCCGTAATATGGGGCCTTGAGGGTCTGGAGGCTACTATGGCTACGGCTGATGTCATAACATTCTCTATAGCTCTGCCTTTTGCAATCAGCATCATACGGGAACTTTCAGCCCGTGAAAAGGGATTATTTGCAGAGTAATAACTAAATTAGCAGCATGGAACAACTGGAACTGCTTAAGCGGCTCATTGCCACTCCGTCAACCACGGGTTCGGAGCAGGAGGTATCGGCTATCCTTAAGGCCGATATGGAGCGTCATGGCTACAAGTCCGAATGTATAGGGCTGAATTTGTTGTGTTACGGTCACAGTTATGATCCCGCCAAGCCCACTCTGCTCCTGAACAGCCATATGGATACAGTAAAGCCTGTAGCCGGCTGGACCAGGGATCCGTTCACACCTACTGTTGAGGATGGTCGTCTATACGGTCTGGGCAGCAATGATGACGGAGCAGGACTTGTTTCACTGCTCTATGCCTTCTATGAACTGGACAGCAAGCCGCAATCTTACAACCCCATTTTCCTGGCTACGGTCGAGGAGGAGAGGAACGGTCAGAACGGAATGAAGCTGGCCATCGGTAGCCTTCCTAAGGTGGATATAGCTCTTATAGGTGAGCCCACGGGTATGCAGCCTGCTGTGGCCGAGAAGGGTCTGATGGTGCTTGATTTCACCGTTCACGGCAAGGCCGGACATGCAGCACGTAATGAGGGAGTAAACGCGCTGTACCGTGCAACAGAACTTATAGAGAGACTCCGTGCGTTCAAGTTTGACAAGGTGTCTGAACTGCTTGGCCCCATCAAGTTCACAATCACAATGATAAATGCGGGAACGCAGCACAACGTGATACCTGATGTCTGCACTTTCACAGCCGATGTCCGCACGAATGAACTCTACTCCAACCATGAGGTGTTTGACATAATAAGTGGTATGCTGCCTGAGTGGTGTGATGTAAAGGCCCGTTCATTCAATCTGAACTCTTCAAGGATCGACTTGAGTCATCCGTTAATATGCAAGGCAGTGAGTATGGGGCTTGTTCCATACGGTTCACCTACACTCTCTGATCAAGCTGTTCTGGATTGTCCCTCATTCAAGATGGGGCCTGGTGATTCAGCCCGTTCACATACCGCCGATGAGTACGTGAGGATTGATGAATTGGAGGCAGCTGTTCCGATGTATCTCAGATTGCTTGACGGAATGCAGATTCTTTAAACTCTGTTTATTCCGGTTTTTCTCTTATGGGGCATTTTATTTTCTCATTTTTTGTATATTTACCGGAAATCAACAGCTGAATGACTTTTTATGGAAAACGATTATGCCGACGGCATCAGCCGGATAGAGATTGATTCACTTTGGGGACGCAAACACATAGTCTGGAATTTGCGTCCTGATGTCAATATCCTGAGCGGTCTTAACGGTACAGGAAAAAGCACTATCCTGAACAAGACTGTGGCCCGTCTGGACTATCTTTCAGGCGAATCACAGGATGATGCTCCTGAGGTGTCGATTCAGTATTATCCTGAAGGAAAACATAAGATACGATATGATGTAATCCGCAGCATAGACCGGCCTCTTATGCACAGCAATCTGCTTGAGAAGATGTCAGACAGAAGTGTGGTTTCCGAACTGGATTGGCAGCTCTACAAGCTTCAGCGCCGGTATCTGGATTATCAGGTAAACATTGGCAACCGTACCATAAATCTGCTTACCTCGGGTGAGCCGGAAAAGATAGCTGAAGCCCAGCAGGTATCCCGACCCAGATTGCAGTTCATGGATTTTATTGACGAGCTCTTTGCCGATACTGGTAAGAAAATAGTCAGGTCCAGCAATGAGATCCTGTTTGACCAGTTCGGGGTGAGGCTTCTTCCGTACAGTCTTTCATCAGGCGAGAAACAGCTTCTGGTTATTCTGCTTACTCTACTGGTACAGGACAATCAGCCGTATGTACTGCTTATGGATGAACCAGAAATTTCACTTCATATTGAGTGGCAGCAACAGTTGGTGTCAAGGGTCAGGGAAATGAATCCCAATGTTCAGATTATCATGACTACACATTCGCCGGCTGTCATTATGGATGGCTGGATGGAGTCGGTGACAGAGGTGAACGACATTACAATAAAATGAGTTCTCCGGCAATAGGCTATGAAGAGGCTTCTTGACAACGTAACATCCAGATATATTGAGGCTGCCAACAAGCTGCTCCCGGACAGAAAGCGGGGCAGGATAGTGGCATACGTGGAGAGTTATGACGATGTTGCGTTTTGGCGTCTTCTACTGGATGAGTTCGAGAATGATTCATGGTTTTTCCAGATAATGCTGCCAGACAAGGGTGGGCTTACAAAAGGAAAGAAATCGGCTTTACGTTCCTGTATTGAACATAGGAATCTGGGCAAATTTATGATTGCCTGCGTAGATAGCGACTATGACTGGCTGCTTCAGGGCGCAACAAAGACATCACAGGAGATTATTTCAAATCCATACGTGATACAGACCTATACTTATGCTATTGAGAATTATCAGTGTTATGCCGGAAGTCTTCATAATATTTGTGTCCAATGCACCCTCAATGATCGCAGAATAATAGATTTTGAGGCGTTCATGGAGATGTATTCTATGGCAGTTTATCCTCTGTTCGTATGGAATATTTGGTTCTACCGAAAACGGATGCACAATCTGTTCAGTATGCAAGACCTCAATATTGACATACGCCTCAAGTCTGTTGATGTGAGGTATCCGCAGAATGTGATCCTTGCAACATCGGATAGGGTTCGACATAAGGTTAATTCGCTTAAAATCAACTATCCTGATGCTGTACCTGAGGTGGAAGCATTAGGAAAGGAGTTGTCAGATCTTGGCGTGAAGGAAAAGGATACTTATTTGTTTCTTCAAGGGCACCATCTGGTTGAGAATGTTATTCTGAAATTGCTAACTCCTGTATGTACCAAGCTTAGACAGGAAAGGGAAAACGATATCCGTCGTTTTGCTGTACATAACCAACAGTATCGAAATGAGCTAAGCGCTTATCAGCATAGTCAGATGGGGATAACCGAAGCATTGCGCAAGAATACACATTACCGTGAATGTGAGCTATACGGCAGGATGCGTGAGGATATGAAACGTTTTCTATCGATGCTTCCAGAAAGAAGGGGTGAACAGCAGCAAAACAGCAAAAACCTCCAGCCGTCCGACAATCATAAGGAAGACTGAAAACCATTTGCCTAATACCGGCATATTATCCCATGGTATATTACAACCGTGATTTCCTATTGTCAGTCCTATATTACTCAGACATGAGAGTGATGTCCCATATGCATCGGTAATATCTATTCCGATTGCTAAATAGAAAAACCATCCGAAGAAAACGAGTGCCAAGAAGAACAGACTGAATGTAAGTACGCTCTGTCTTGTTGACTGAGGAATCACCTTGCCGCTAATTCTGACTGGAATTATGGCGTTGGGATGAAGTATTCGATGGAACTCGTTGCGCATGGATTTTATGAGTATTGCCAGTCTGATTGTTTTCATTCCTCCTGATGTGGATCCGGCACATGCTCCTAAATACATGCAAAGGCCTATTATCATCCAGATGAATGGCGACCAAAGTGTATAGTCAGTCGTGGTGAATCCTGTTGTGGTTATGATGGCGGTTACATGGAACAGGGCGTTACGAAAAGAATCCGCGGCATCGTAAGGGGTTGAAATAAATAAACTTATGCTTACTATTGATGTGAAAAGCAAAATAATGAACACATACCAGTTGAATTCGGTATCCTCTTTGAGTTTTTGTATCTTTCCCTTGAGTGCCACAAAAAAGAGAAGTCCGTAATTAATTCCGGATACGAACATGAAGAAAGTTATGACATATTCTATGCTATGTGAATTGAAGTAGGCTATGCTTGCATTCTTGGTGGAAAAACCACCTGTAGCGGCTGTACACAGGGCATGATTCACACTGTCAAATAACCCCATCCCGCATAGATTGAGAGCTATGGTACAAAAGACAGTAATGATAAGGTAAACAGTTAGAATCCAGCGTCCGCTGATTCCTATGCGTGGGTGAAGTTTGCCTCGTTTCGGTCCTCCGATTGTCTCTGCTGCGAACAGTTGAGTTTCGCCAACACCGAATATCGGTAGTACAACAACCGTAAAGAAAACTATTCCTAAACCTCCAATCCATTGTGTCAGACTACGCCAGAAAAGCAATCCGTGTGGAAGAATCTCGACATCCTTAATGATGGTGGCCCCGGTTGTGGTGAATCCTGAGATGGTTTCAAAGAAGGCATCGGTGAAATCAGATATGTATCCGCTAATCAGATATGGAAGTGAACCGAAGACGGAAAATAGTAACCAGCTTGACGCAACCACTATATAACCGTCACGGCGGGTCATACCGGACTCTTTGCGATTGGCTTTATGGCCGATTAGCAGGAATATCAGTCCTGATGCAGCAGTGGTGAGAGAACCCATAATAAATCCGAAAAGGTCATTCTCACCAAGGAGTATGGGAAACAAGGAGCAGATCAAAAGAATTCCGGCTTCAATTAGAAGCAGGATTCCTAATATCCGGTGAATAATTTTGGGATGTATCAATTGAAATATCTCTCTATAGTTTTGATCATGCCTTCAAGACAGAAAACTACAACGTGGTCTCCAGCCTGAATAATAGTATTACCCGTTACAAGTACAGCCTCTTTGTTGCGGATTAGTCCTCCTATAGTTACTCCACGAGGAAGTGAAATGTCCTTGACCGGATGTCGGGTTATACGTGCATTCTCTTTAACATTGAATTCAGCTACATCGGCATTGGCAAAGGTAAGACATTTTACATTGGTTACATCGGCATCGAGCATCATCTGGTAGATATGGCTTGCGGCTATCTTCTTTTTATTTATGACTGTGCCTATGTCAAGTTTCTCGGCCATGTTAATGTAATCGATGTTTTCAACCTCGGCTATAGTCTTGGTGACTCCGAAACGTTTGGCGGCAAGACATGCCAGGATGTTTGTCTCGGAATTGTCTGTCAGTGCGACGAAAGCTTCTGTATGGGAGATTCCCTCGCTTGTCAGAAGGCTTGGGTCGCGTCCGTCGCCATTGATGACCATAACCCGGTCATTGACTAATTCAGTGATGCGGTTGCAGCGGTCAAGGTTACTTTCTATTATTTTTAGATTCATGTAGTCAGGCATGAGCTGAGCAGTACGTACTGCTATTCTGCTGCCGCCCATTATTATTACGTCCCTCACATCGGGCAGTTCTTGTTTTCCGGCAATTTTCCTGATATGAGGAATATGTTTTTTCATAGTCATGAAATAGACCAGATCGCCTGCCTGCATGGTGTCGTTTCCACTTGGGATTATAGTCACTCCTTCCCGCAAAATGGCAACGATATGGTATGGTAACTCGTTTCCGAGAAGTGACAGGGGCTTGTCAAGAATCATAGCGTTGTTCCGCAGCTTGACACCCATCATGACAAGGGCTCCACCTGCGAATTCCCACCATTGCCTGATCCAGCTGAGTTTCATGCCAGCAACTATCTCACCGGCAGCGAGCATTTCTGGGTAGATGAGAGAATCTACTCCCATGTTCATAAACAATTCCTTATTTTTAGTCAGGAGATATTCGTAATTGTCTATTCGAGCGACAGTCTTTTTGGCTCCCAGATAGTGTGCAAGCTGACATGCAATAAGGTTACGGCTTTCCTCAGGGGTTACTGCTACGAACAGGTCTGCATTGCCGGTGCCTGCTTCCTTTAAGCCACGAAGGCTAACCGGTGAGTCCTGAATAGTCATGAGGTCAAAATTGGATTCCATGCGCCCCAATTTCTCCTCACTTTCATCAATGAGTGTTATGTCCTGATTCTCTCCAGACAGGAGCTTGGCTAAATGAGTGCCTACGTTGCCGGCGCCTGCTATTACTATTCTCATGTCTCTTGTGATTGCTGATTGAAATCTTTTCCGTTGAGAGCTGCAATGACCGCATCTTCGTCAAGGTTACACAAATGTAGAAGCTGTGGAACGGAACCGTGAGTTACGAAACAGTCCGGGAGTCCCAAGCGAACGATTGTGGGTGTATATCCGTTTTCAGCCATGAACTCAATTACCGCAGAGCCCAATCCTCCTGTTTTGACGCCGTTTTCCATAGTTATTATTTTCCGGAATTTCTTTCCGACTTCATGGAGTATGGCGGTGTCAATAGGTTTGAGAAAACGCATATCGTAATGGGCGACAGTCTTGCCGGGGTTCTGTTCTTCCCAATGACCAATAGCATGGCTGGCAAGATTGCCGATAGGACCGAGCGTAAGGACCGCCGCATCCTCTCCATCCTTTAGCTTACGACCAGTACCAACGACGATAGGTTTGAAGGGTTTCTGCCAGTCTGTAAGTATACCTCTTCCGCGTGGATACCTGATAACGAAAGGTCCTTGGTCAGGCAACTGTGCAGTATACATAAGATTACGCATCTGTATTTCATCGTAGGGGGAGGCGATGGTCAGATTTGGTATCGGTCTGAGGAAAGCAAGGTCAAAAGCTCCATGATGAGTAGGACCATCTTCGCCCACGAGTCCGGCACGGTCAAGACAGAGTACCACGTTCAACTTTGATATTGCCACGTCGTGTATCGTATTGTCATAGGCTCGCTGGAGGAATGAGGAGTATATATTGCAGAAAGGAACCATGCCTTCCCTGGCAAGTCCGGCTGAAAATGTTACGGCGTGCCCTTCGGCTATGCCTACATCGAAGCATCGTTTAGGGAAGGTTCTCATTGGAATGCTCATACTGCACCCTAACGGCATGGCAGGTGTCACACCTATTATTCGGTTATTCTCCTTCATTAATTCGAGCAGAGTCTCACCGAATACATCCTGAAGTAGGGGCGGAAGACCGTTGTCTGACTTGATAATGCGTTCGCCGGTCTCCTTGTCGAACAGTCCTGGAGCATGCCAAAGCTCGGAATCCTTTTCGGCTGGTCCGTATCCCTTGCCCTTTATCGTCTTGATATGTAGTAATTTGGGACCGTGCATATTTTTGATGTTGGAGAGAATACGGACCATGTTCTGGACGTTGTGACCGTCAACTGGACCAAAGTAACGGATGTCCATTCCTTCGAACATGTTGTTCTGACGGGTAAGGTTGATCTTGAAACGGTTGTTTCGACGGATAATCTTGCGACGGCGCTGTTCGTTCATCAGACCGAGCTTAGAGAGTATTTTGGCAATGTAATATCTCAAAGTGTTGTAGGAACGTGAAGTTTGGAGCTGGGTAAGGTAGCTTGATAACCCTCCTACACTCTGTGAGATACTCATATTATTGTCATTCAGGATAATAAGAAGGTCATTATCCATGCTTGAGGCGTTGTTCAGACCTTCGAATGCAAGACCTCCTCCCATGGCTCCGTCACCTATTACCGCTACTACTCTACGTGATGAGTGTCCATTTCTCTTATCGGCGACAGCCATGCCGAGAGCAGCTGAAATGGAGTTGGATGCATGACCGCTTGTCATAGCGTCATACTCACTTTCTTCAGGAGAAGGGAAGGGACGAAGACCTCCGAATTTGCGGTTGGTGCAGAACTGTTCCCTACGTCCGGTGAGTATTTTGTGGGCGTATGCCTGATGTCCCACATCCCAGACGATACGGTCATCCGGAGTATTGAATACATAGTGCAGAGCCACTGTAAGTTCTACGGTGCCAAGGCTCGAGCTGAAGTGACCGGGGTTACGGGACAGTTCATCAATCATCATCTGCCTTAATTCATCGCATACCTGCGGTAGCCTGGAAGGATCAAGTTTCTTAAGGTCGGCAGGTGAGTCAATCTGCTTCAGGAGATTATGGGATTCCGGTTTTTCCTTGCTCTCTTTCATCTTGCACAAAATGATTTCAAATGACAAATGTATCAAATAATGATGAAAACATCACTCCATCGGAGATGATTTATACCAACTGAGGAATCAAAATGGATTTTTGTTATTAGGATATCCGTTTTTTCCATATATTTGGGTCAATTTCCAAGATTATGTAATGACATATTCCATAAGTGATATTGCGATGATGACTGATGCCGAAAGGCATGGTTTCTGCCCGGCAGTCATTTCATGGCTTTTGACAGACAGCCGTTCTTTGTGCTTCCCTTCTGAAACTTTGTTTTTTGCATTGATAGGTGCAAGGAATGACGGCCACAATTATATTCGTGACTTATATAACCGTGGAGTAAGGAATTTCGTGGTTAGCCGCCTTCCCGACAGGATGGAGGATTACCTGGAATCAAATTTCCTTCTTGTGCCGGATACTTTGGTCGCTATGCAGAAACTGGCAGCCCTTCACCGGAAAAAATTCAATATCCCAGTGATCGGTATAACAGGCAGCAATGGTAAGACAATCATCAAAGAGTGGCTTTACCAGCTGTTGGCTCCCGATTTCGCTATTACACGTTCTCCTCGTAGCTATAATTCTCAGATTGGAGTGCCGCTTTCAGTCTGGTTGCTTAACAGTCAGTCCCAACTCGGTATTTTTGAAGCAGGAATATCCAAGAAAGATGAGATGCGTCATCTGTGGAAGATAATCAAACCCACGATAGGTGTTCTCTCAAACATAGGTATGTCACATCAGGAAAATTTCCAGTCCTTGCAGGAGAAATGTTTTGAAAAGCTCAAGCTGTTCCAGGACTGTGATGTAATCATTTATGACGGTGACAACGAACTTATACAAAACTGTATCAACAGGTCAGTAATTACTGCCCGTGAGATTTCATGGTCAAGAAAGAATCAGGAGAAACCGCTTTATATCCATTCTGTGGTAAAGGGGGATAATTCCACGAAGATCAGTTATCGTTACATAGGACTGGAAAACAGTTTTACCATTCCTTTTACCGATGATGCTTCAATCGAGAATGCTCTTCATTGTCTTGCTGTCTGCATTTTCCTCATGCTTTCTCCGGAAAAGATAACTGAGAGGATGCCCCTTTTGGAACCTTTGGCAATGCGGCTTGAGGTAAAGGAAGGTAAGCAGGGGTGTGTGCTTATCAACGACAGTTACAATTCGGACGTCTCTTCATTGGCCATAGCCCTTGATTACATGGCTCGAAGACATGATGACAAGTCGCGCGGACGTACTCTGATACTTTCGGATATCCTTCAGTCGGGACTGTCGGTCCACGAGCTTTACCGCAAAGTGGCGCAACTTGTGGAGAACCGGGGCATAACCAAACTTATCGGAATAGGAACAGATATTTCATCAGAGGAACTCAGGTTTGATGTTCCGGAAAAGCATTTTTTCAAGACTACCGAGGAGTTTCTCAAGTCGGGGTTGACCGATCAGTTCCGGAATGAACTGATTCTTATAAAAGGAGCCCGCTTATTCATGTTTGACAGGATAGCCGAGCGTCTTGAGTTGAAAGTCCATGAGACTATTCTCGAGGTTGACCTGCATGCATTGGCTGACAATCTTAATCGTTACAGAAGCATGCTTAAGCCAGAAACAGGAATAGTATGTATGGTGAAAGCATCGGCGTACGGTTCAGGAGCCATTGAGGTGGCCAAGACTCTTCAGGATAGGCAAGTGGATTATCTTGCTGTGGCTGTGGCCGATGAAGGATGGGAACTTCGGAAAGCAGGGATATCTACCAATATTATGGTCATGAATCCTGAACGTACATCTTTCAACACTCTATTTGACCAGAAACTGGAACCTGAAGTTTATAGTTTCCACTTGCTTGATTCCATAATTCGTGCAGCTGAGCACAATGGCATAACCAATTTTCCTGTTCATATCAAGATTGATACAGGAATGCACCGGCTTGGTTTCAGTGTCTCGGATGTTACTGAACTGGTAAATCGTCTTAAGCGTCAGACAGCAGTGATTCCCCGCTCTATATTCACTCACTTTGTGGGGAGCGACAGCAGTGAATTCGATGATTTCACCAGACTTCAGATTGAAAGGTTCAATACGGCTGCCGATACTCTTCAGGCTGCCTTCAAGTATCATATCATACGCCATGTCTGCAACTCTGCCGGCATAGAGCGCTTTCCTCAAATGCAGTATGATATGGTTCGTCTGGGGCTTGGCCTGTATGGTATAAACCCAATAGACAATTCTACGCTCGCAAATGTCTGTACACTGAAGACTACAATATTACAGATACGCGAACTCGAGCCGGATGAGACCGTCGGATATAGCCGCAAGGAGAAATTGCAGCGCCATTCAAGAATAGCAGCTATCCCTATAGGCTATGCCGATGGATTAGACCGTCATCTGGGTAACCGTCATGCATATTGTCTGGTAAACGGACAGAAGGCGTGGTATGTGGGCAATATCTGTATGGACGTATGTATGATTGATGTTACGGATATTGATTGTCATGAGGGCGACAGTGTCGAAATATTCGGCCCTAATTTGCCGGTACATGTGCTTTCTGACATTCTTGATACTATTCCGTATGAGATTATATCCACGGTATCAATTCGAGTCAAGCGGATTTATTATACAGAATGATATCTGGCGTTTACATTATTTTGCCAAAGTTTGAATTTTAATAAGGAACAACTAACCTAAAAAACGATATGACAGCTGTAAACAATTCTACATCAGCCTTGCGGATGACCAATTTCCGTTGGGTATTGTGCGCCCTGCTGTTTGTGGCCACAACAGTTAATTACCTGGACCGTCAGGTGCTTTCACTTACATGGAAAGATTTCATATCGGCTGATTTTCATTGGACAGACAGCCAGTACGGAAGCATAACAGGTTTTTTCTCACTGTTCTATGCTCTGGCCTGTCTGTTTTCAGGAAAGGTGATTGATTGGCTTGGAACCCGTAAGGGCTATCTGTGGGCAATATTCATCTGGTCAGTAGGTGCATGCCTGCATGCTGGTTGCGGATGGGCAACAATGAAATTCCATGGTTTGGAATCAATTGACGCTCTCCGTGCAGTGAGTGATGTGAGCAAGGTTTCACTTATTGCCACCACATCGGTTATACTGTTTATAATCTGCCGTGCGGTGCTGGCTCTTGGTGAATCAGGTAACTTCCCTGCTGCAATCAAGGTGACAGCTGAATACTTCCCCAAGAAGGACCGCGCCTTTGCTACTTCAATATTCAATGCAGGTGCTTCAGTAGGCGCTTTGGCTGCTCCCGCGTGCATTCCGTTGTTGGCAGCAAAGTGGGGCTGGGAGATGGCATTTATCATCATTGGTGCACTGGGCTTTGTTTGGATGTTTTTCTGGTTCGGACTTTATCAGAAACCTGAGAATTCCAAGTATGTGAATCAGACTGAACTGGAGTACATACATCAGGATGACGCAGCTGAATTGGCCTCCGTCAAGTCTGCTAAGTCTCAGAAGGAGGAAAAATCAATTCCTTTTTTCAAGTGCTTCAGTTTCCGTCAGACTTGGGCATTCATCTGCGGCAAGTTCTTCACTGATGGCGTGTGGTGGTTCTTCCTGTTCTGGGCTCCCGCATATTTCTCTGACCAGTACGGCTACCGTTCTGACTCAAAGGAAGCCATAATGCTGATATTTGTGCTCTATCTGATTGTAACTGTGGTAAGTATAGGTGGAGGTTATCTGCCTAAGCTGTTTGTTGAGAAAAAGGGTATGGAGCCTTACTCAGGCCGTATGAGAGCAATGCTGATATTCGCTTTTTTTCCGTTGCTGGCCCTTTTTGCCCAGCCGCTTGGCAAATTCAGCGCATGGTTCCCTGCAATCATAATCGGCCTGGCCGGTGCGGGACATCAGGCTTGGTCAGCAAACCTTTATTCTACCATAGGTGATATGTTCCCAAAATCTACCATAGGTACTATAACTGGTGTGGGTACCACAATGGGTGGTCTGGCATCATATATGATAAACAAGGGTGCCGGCGTACTGTTTACCAAGAGTGCCGCTCTGGGCTCAGCATTCACCTTCCTGGGCTTTGAAGGCAAGGAGGCCGGTTACATGATTGTATTCTGCATCTGCGCCGTAGCCTATCTGATTGGCTGGACAGTGATGAAGCTTCTTGTTCCCAAGTACAAGCCAATTGTTGTAGATTGATTTTGTACAATATTGCAAATGCTAACCACACGATATTATGAGTTACAACAAACCTACAATTAAAGAGAAGATTGCATACGCTTTAGGCGATGCGGCTGCCGGTGGCATTACTTGGAAAATCATGTCCATTGCCTTTCCTTTGTTTTTTACCAACGTATTTGGGCTCACATTTGCCGATGCTGCTGCACTGATGCTCATTGCCCGATTATTTGATGT
>JAFZKR010000059.1 GCA_017551845.1 Bacteroidaceae bacterium | reverse complement strand
GCCCTGGAATCTCTCATTAAATCCGAGATGGTCGTCAAAGACGCTAAGGTGTATATCTTCGGCGGTTCAATGGGCGGAACTGGAACATGGAATATGCTATCGTCTTATCCTGAGCTGTTTACGGCTGCAATGCCCTGTGCCGGAAATCCGAAAGGGTGTGACGCTGCGAACGTAGCAAAGACTCCTGTGTATGCCGTGATGGGTAGCGCAGACAAGATCATGAAGCCTGATGAGGTAAATCTTCAGAAATTCTTGGATGCTGTAAAAACGGCGGGTGGCTTTTATAAGTTTGATACGGAAGATGGATGGGATCACGAGAAGACCTGCAAGGAGAGTTATACTTCAAGTCGCCTTGACTGGGTGTTTTCTCACAAATAAATTCTCTGTTTGTCGAAATGTGTAGGCCCCGACAGTCCTTTATGGATTGCCGGGGTTTTTATTGTGAGGAGCGTGACGGGAACATATTTACGATCGATTCGACCTAATCACACCCGATGAAATGCTAGATGGCAAATATGTACTTTCCAAGTTCGGGAGTACATATTTACCATCTGTGACATGCAACAAATCAGGAGTTAAAGCTCAAAAACTCGGTAGATAAATTGAAAATACAGCATAAATAGATGAGCTTGAGCTTGTTTCAGCTAGTTTGAACTAGTTTGAGCTATTTCCCGATGCAGAAGTGCTGGAATATGTTGCCCAGGATGTCATCGGTGGTGATGTCACCGGTGATGGTGGAGAGGTGATGGATGCACTGGCGGATGTCCTGGCTCAGGAAATCACCCGATATACGCTCTGTTAGCCCTTGGCGGACACGGCGGATGCATTCCTGAGCCTTGATCAGTGATTCATAGTGACGCAGATTGGTCACGACGACATCCTGCTCACTGATTTGAGGAATAGCTGCGGCCTTGACCAGAAGATTGTTCAACGCCTCTATTCCGTAGCCGTATTTGGCCGATATCCAGACCTCGGACTCTGTGGGAGCGGGTAGAGAGTCTGGGTCATCACACTTGTTATGTATTGTAATAAGATGTTTGCCTTGTGAAAGTTCGCTGATAGTCTTGCGTGTGGTGTCATCTGCGGGGCGGGCGGCATCGGTCATCCATAGTATGATACTTGCCTCGCGAGCCTTACGGTAGGAGCGCTCTATTCCCATAGTCTCAATGGCATCGGTTGTCTGACGAATACCGGCGGTGTCAATAAAGCGGAACAGTACGCCGCCTATGTCGGTAGTATCCTCTATGCTGTCACGGGTAGTACCTTGTATATCGCTTACCAGAGCGCGGTCATCATGAAGCAGTTGGTTGAGCAGGGTACTCTTGCCCG
The DNA here is from genome assembly GCA_017551845.1 of Bacteroidaceae bacterium. Next base: position 8,428 of record JAFZKR010000059.1, on the reverse strand, counting down.
TGTTGGTTTGTCCGATGATGGCTACAGGTACTCCATTGCGAATGGCATCGCCTGTGCTGAATGAGTCGGCCAGGCGGGTTATGATCTGATCTATCTGTCCGGCCAGTTGTTCCAATTGCGAACGGTCTGCAAACTCTACATCCTCTTCACTGAAATCAAGCTCCAGTTCTATGAGTGATGTGAACTTCAGCAACTGGTCGCGCAGGCTCCTGAGCTCACGGCTGAATCCGCCCTTCATCTGGTTCATGGCCAGACGGTGTGATGCGGCCGATGTGGATGCAATCAGGTCGGCCACCGCCTCGGCCTGACTCAGGTCCATCTTGCCGGCCAGGAAAGCGCGTTGAGTATATTCGCCTGGTTCAGCCTGACGACAACCTTTGTCTATGAGTAGTTGGATTACCTTCTGGAGTATGTAGGTGGAACCGTGACATGAAATCTCTGTGCTGTCCTGACCGGTATATGAATGCGGTGCGCGGAATACGCTTACCAGCACGTCATCGATAACGGTGCAGTCTTTATCAATTATCTGTCCGTAAATAAGTATATAGGGGCTGGCGTTTGCAAGCGGATGACCTGATGCGGAGCGGAATATGCTGTCGGTCAGGCGTATGGCATCCGGACCGGATATGCGCACAATACCTATTGCTCCTCCTGCGCGGGTGGCAATAGCACAGATTGTATCGTTGAGTTCAGTCACTGCCTGTTCAGATGCGGTCAAGTACGCGGGTAATAAGACCTTCAAGCAGAGGCTTGTAGTCAGTGTTCATCTCTTTGGCGTAGCGGTTTGCTATTACCATGCAAACCGTCATAGCGCGGTGTCCCAACAGAGCAGCCATACCTGCTACGGCCGAACTCTCCATCTCATAATTGGTTATGCGATAGCCCTTGTATTCAAAGCTTTCCACTTTGGCGTTCTGGTCAGGATCTGACAGAGGGGCGCGCAACACGCGTCCCTGAGGTCCGTAGAAGCCGTTGCAGGCGATAGTCACGCCCGATACCATCTTGTCATCATCAGCCATTATGCGTTGCAGCAGCTCTGGATTTGCATTGGCTACATAAGGCGCGCCTTTTTTTGTGGACCACTCCATGTGTGCAATGAAGGCACGCTCAAAGTCAAGGTCACACACCTCATCACGTCCTGCATAGAAGTTGAGCAGTCCGTCAAAACCTATGCTCTTGACCGAGCAGAGATATGTGCCTAACGGGGTAAAGGGCTGAAGCCCGCCGCAGGTACCTATGCGTACTATGTCGAGAGTACGGTGATCAGGCTTCTCGGTACGAGTGGCATAGTCGATGTTGGCCAGAGTGTCCAGCTCATTCATCACTATGTCTATATTGTCACAGCCTATTCCTGTGGATTGGACGGTGATGCGTTTACCTTTGTAAAGGCCGGTGGCTGTGCGGAACTCCCGGTTGCTCACGGTTAATTCAACGCTGTCAAACATGGAGGCGATTGTATCCACGCGGCCGGGATCACCTACAAGTATTACCTTGTCGGCCAGCTGCTCCGGTTTAAGATGCAGATGGAAACAGGAACCGTCATCGTTGATGATAAGTTCGGATGGTGCGAAATAGGTGGTCATAAGGCTTATCGTTTTAGATAATTAATCTCTGCTGTCCGGATCTCGTTCTCCATCCGAATGATTTGGCGTTCTTCTTCCAGCACTTCGTCCTCAAGTTTGAGAAGTCCATCCTTCATCTTGGCTTTCTGTTGGACGGTGGCCTGATAGTATTCGTCACGCTGTTGTTGCAGCTTGCCTGAATCGGAATGGAACTTATGCTTCAGTTCCTGCCAGCGTGTGAAGAGCTGGGCGGCATTACTGTTCTTGAAATCGGACAGTTCGTGATATTCCGTGAAATCGTCAATCAGGAACTTGAATTCGCCCTTTTCGCTGTTTTCGGCCACATCGTATGTCAGGATGGTGAGTCTCTGACGGGCTTCACGGACATCACGCATATTGGTCTGGGTCTCACTGATTGACATGAGCCTGGCAGCCCTGTGGATGGCCAGTGTGTCACCTCCTTCGTAAGTATATATCTGGCGGCTGTCGTTGGGGATGAACACGTACACGCATACATAACCTTCCGGCTGGCGGCGGTCTGTGGCGAACCATCCCAGGTTGTTCGTCTCGTCAATGATGTATAGATAATCATTGGCCTCGGAATTGAAAGGCATACCCAGGTGCTCCGGCTTGAGGAAACGTCCGGTCTGGGTGTTGAATCTTGACACATAGAGGTCCAGTCCTCCCATAGACTCGTTTCCGTCCGATGCAAAATAGATGGTGACACCGTCGTTCATGAAGAATGGGTATCTCACGCTGCCTGTTGACTCAAGCCCCGGGAGAGGAGTCTCATCATCCCAGTTGTCAAATGACTTGAAACGGGTGTACAGATGGAAGAGGCTGTCGGCAGCCATACGGGTGTAATAGACCTGGTTCTCAGTTTCAGGCAGGAAAATCTCGCCGTCGGAACGGTCATTGAAAAAAACTGAACTGCTCATGACTGTCCCTGTTGACTCTCCGAGTATATATGTGCTGAATACATCGTCCTTTTTAACTACAAAACTGTCGATGAAGCATACGCGGTTGGTGTTGCGGACCATGCGGAACAGGACTTTCAGGCTGTCGGCCATAGCTGTGTAGCGGGCCTCAGTGGCGATATCGTGCTGCTGCTTGTCCTTGGATATCTTGCTCACGTACTCCTCAAAGGCCGATATGGCCGGCTGGTAATCCTCACGTTCCATATAATAATAACCCATATACATATAGGCTTTGAGGATGCTCTTGGAGGCAGCTTTCTCAAGGTAGGGAAGTGCAATGGCCGACTCTCCAGTCTCCATGCAGCATACTCCGTACCAATAGTTGCGGTTGGCGTCATTGGGCTGCTGCTTGAGGTATTTGAGCATTATGGGTTTGGCTTTCTCATAATCCCCCTGGTTGAAATAGTTCCGGCCCTGCTGGAGCGTTTGTGCTCCTGCAGTGATGCAGAACAATACGGATATGATGATAAGTTTGAAGCGTTTCATAAGGTCAAAGGTATATATTTTTTGTTACTTTTGCGCCCGAAAAATAAAAACTCCTGAATATGAAAGCTATCTTGACAATAATCCTTTTGGTCATTTCAAACATCCTGATGACGTTCGCATGGTACGGAAACCTCAAGCTTCAGGAGATGAAAATAAGTACGGACTGGCCACTTATCCTCATTATCATGGCTTCCTGGGGACTGGCTTTCTTTGAGTATTGCTTTATGATTCCCGCCAACCGCATAGGGTCCGATATCACCGGCGGCCCGTTCAACCTGGTTCAGCTTAAAGTCATCCAGGAGTGCATTTCACTCATTGTATTCTCGCTCATCCTGGCCTTCTGCTTCAAGACACAGAGCCTCCACTGGAACCACCTGGTTTCCTTCATCTTCCTGGTAATCGCCGTCTTCTTCGCCTTCCTCAAATAATTTCACACAGAAATCACAGAAAGCACAGAAATTAAAACGTCCGGTTTTGCCGGACGTATTTTTATTATGGTCGCTTCGCTCAAAATCTATCAAAAATCTACTTGAAAATCATTCGAAAATCATTTTGATAGATTTTTGTTTAGATTTTCTTTAGATTTTGAGGCCGTAAGGCCGACCTGTTTCCGTGTTTTCTGTGATTTCTGTGTGACCCTATTTAGAGAGTTCAGCGTGCATGGAAGCTGCGGCGCGGCGTCCGTCTCCCATGGCGAGGATGACTGTAGCTCCTCCGCGGACTATGTCGCCACCGGCAAAGATGGTGGGTATTGATGACTGCATGTTGTCGTTTACGGCGATGGTGTTCTTGCGGCCCAGGTCCAAACCCTCTATTGACTTGGGTACGATGGGGTTGGGGGATACACCTACTGCTACGATTACCATATCAACATCGATGGTGATGGTCTCGCCGGTGGGAACCGGGCTGCGGCGGCCGCTTGCATCGGGCTCGCCAAGCTCCATCTTCTCCAGGACTGCCTGCTTTACGCGGCCGTTCTCATCGCCGATGTAGCGGATGGGGTTGTGCAGTGTCATGAACTCAACGCCCTCTTCCTTGGCGTGCTTGACCTCTTCCAGACGGGCGGGCATCTCCTCCTCGCTGCGGCGATATACTATCATGGCGCGGTCGGCACCAAGACGAAGGGCGGTGCGGACAGAGTCCATAGCGGTGTTACCGCCACCCACTATCATCATCTTCTTACCGAAGGTTACAGGGGTATCGGACTCCTGGCTTGCGGCATCCATCAGGTTGACGCGGGTCAGATACTCGTTCGATGACATTATGTTGATAAGGTTCTCACCTTCAATGTTCATGAAATTGGGCAGACCGGCACCTGAGCCTACGAATATGCCCTTGTAGCCCTCGGCTTCAAGTTCGCTCACCTTTACGGTCTTGCCTATAATGCAGTCCTTAACGAACTTTACACCCATCTTCTCAAGGTTCTCAATCTCCACATCGACAATCTTGTTGGGCAGACGGAACTCAGGAATACCGTACTTGAGCACGCCGCCAATCTCATGCAGAGCCTCGAATACTGTTACATCATAACCAAGTTTGGCCATATCGCCTGCGAATGACAGACCTGAAGGACCTGAACCGATGACTGCTATCTTCTTGCCGTTGGGTGCCGCAACTTCGGGAACCGATATGTTGCCGCTCTCGCGCTCATAATCGGCGGCGAAACGCTCCAGATAACCGATGGCTACAGGTTTCTTGCCCATCTTGAGGTGTATGCATTTGCTTTCGCACTGTTTTTCCTGAGGGCATACGCGGCCACAGACGGCGGGCAGGGCGCTGGTGTGCTTGAGCACCTTGGCGGCTGCCAGGTAGTTCCCGCGCTCTATGTTCTTGATGAATGACGGAATCTCAATGTTCACAGGGCAACCCTCCATACATGAGGGATTTGCGCAGTCAAGGCAACGCTTGGCTTCCAAAAGAGCCTGCTCCTCGGTGAGTCCCTGGTTAACCTCCTCCTTGCGGCTGTGACGACGGTAGTCAGGTGCCAGTTCGTTCATGACGCAGCGCTCGATTGCGGTGCGGTCCTTGGGCTTCATTGTGGCACGCAGGTCAACTCTCCACTGTGCGTTACGGTCAGTCAGGACCTCAATTGGTTCAATCTGAGCCTTGACCTTGCTCTCACCGCAGCAGCATACTGCCTTCTTCTCCTCAGCGGGAGCAGCTTCAACTGACTCCTCAAGTTTTTTCATCTCCTCACGCTCAATATCCTTGAAGGCACCCATACGCTTCATCATACCGTCCCAGTCAACCTCATGTCCGTCGAACTCAGGACCGTCCACGCATACGAACTTGGTCTTGCCGCCTACGCTTACACGGCAGGCACCGCACATACCTGTACCATCTACCATGATGGTGTTGAGCGATACATCGGTTGATATATTGTATTTCTGAGTGAGCAGGCAGCAGAACTTCATCATGATGGCGGGGCCTATGGCGAAACACTTGTCAACCTTCTCTCTCTTGATGACCTCTTCCATGCCAACAGTTACCACACCCTTGTTGCCGTAAGATCCGTCATCGGTCATGATGATGGTCTCATCGGCGTACTTGCGGACTTCATCCTCAAGGATGATAAGCTCCTTGGTGCGGCCTGCGAGAACTGCTATGACCTTGTTGCCTGCCTCCTTGAGGGCCTTGATGATGGGGAGCATGGGGGCTGTACCGACACCGCCGCCGGCGCAGAGCACTGTGCCGAACTTCTCGATGTGTGTGGCCTGGCCCAGAGGACCTACCACGTCGGTGATCATATCGCCAACCTCCAGCTTGCAGAGACGGTTTGTTGAAAGACCGATGCGCTGCACGACCAGAGTGATGGTGCCGCGTTTGACATCGGAGTCAGCAATGGTCAACGGAATACGCTCGCCTTTTTCACCGATACGTATAATTACAAAATGACCTGCTCTGCGTGATTTTGCAATAAGCGGGGCTTCAACTTCAAACTTGAAGACGTTCTCTGAAAACTGTTGTTTGGATACAATCCTGTTCATATTATTGATAATTTCTATACTATTCGATTTTTTGTCCCGCAAAGTTATCAATTAATGTTTTTTGTAATTATATTTGTGTTTACTAATTTAAATAAAGGACGGATATTTTGCATTTATTTGCATTATAACTGGATAACAAATAAGTATTTATACAAAAGCAATGAGCTATCTGCGTTTTGAAAAGACCTTGATGACCAATCTGGAAGAGACGCTTCCCAGGGAGATTCTGCGTACAAACCGTTCGGGTGCCTATCATTGCACTACGATAGTTGACTGCAACACCCGCAAGTACCATGGCCTGTTAGTGGTGCCTCTGCCTGAACTGGATGATGAAAACCATGTCCTGATATCATCATTGGACGAGACGGTTATTCAACACGGGGCTGAATTCAATCTTGGGGTTCACCAGTATTGGGGATATAATTTCAGCCCCAAGGGTCACAAATATATACGTGAGTTCAACTGCGATAAGGTTCCTACTACAATATATCGGGTGGGTGGGGTTCTGCTTAAGAAAGAGAAACTTTTTGAGCACAATGAAAACCGCATACTTATACGTTATACCCTGCTCGATGCTCATTCGGAAACAACCCTGCGCTTCCAGCCTTTCCTGGCATTCAGGAGCGTACGTCAGTTTACTCATGAGAACAGCAACGCCAGCCGTGAATATCAGATAGTGGAAAACGGTATAAAGACCTCAATGTATCCCGGCTATCCTGAACTCTATATGCAGTTCAGCAAGGAGAATGAGTTCGTGTTCCGCCCGGACTGGTACCGCAAGTTCGAGTATTCCAAGGAGCTTGAACGCGGATACGAATTCAATGAGGACCTTTATGTTCCCGGATATTTTGAAATGCCCATCAAGAAGGGCGAAAGCATAGTTTTCTCTGCCGGACTGTCGGAGGTCAAGACCAAAGGCTTAAAACGCACCTTTACGGTTGAAGCTAATGAGCGAACTCCGCGTGACAATTTCTATCACTGCCTTAAGAATGCCGCACATCAGTTCCATAACAAGGTTGGTGGGCATCATTACATACTGGCAGGTTACCCATGGTTCAAGTGCCGTGCGCGTGATATGTTCATATCACTGCCCGGACTGACTCTTTCTCTGCGTGAGGTACAGGAGTTTGAGAGTGTGATGAATACAGCTCAGGAAGCCATCCATGCCTTTATTAAGGGCGTTCCCAGTACTCTCCAGATATATGAGATGGAGCATCCTGATGTATTCCTTTGGGCAGTCTGGGCTATCCAGCAGTATGCCAAGAAGGTTTCAAGGGAACAGGCGTGGAACAAATACGGCAAACTGCTTACTGAAATGATGGATTTCCTGCGTCATAACCGCCATTACAACTTCTTCGTGCACAGCAACGGGCTGGTACACATTAACGGGAAGGAGAAGGCTGAGACCTGGATGAACTCAACGGCAAACGGCGTTCCGGTAATACCGCGCACGGGTTATGTCGTTGAGATAAACGCTCTTTGGTACAATGCCCTGATGTTTGTGAGTGACCTTACGGGAGAATTCGGCAAGCCTGATTACTCCAAGCGTCTGGAAACACTGGCATCACAGACTGCAAAGTCTTTCATCAAGACATTCCTCAACCAGTACGGTTATCTTTATGACTATGTGGACAAGGAGTCTCCGGACTGGAGCGTGCGTCCCAACCAGATATTCGCTGTGGCACTTGATTACTCTCCGCTTGATCTCAAGCAGCAGAAAGCCGTTGTGGATATAGTGACGAAGGAGCTGCTTACCCCCAAAGGGCTCCGATCCCTCAGCCCCAAGAGTATGGGTTACAATCCTAACTATGTGGGTCCTCAGCGTGAGCGTGACTATGCCTATCATCAGGGTACGGCATGGCCTTGGCTGGCAGGATTCTATTTTGAAGCTTACCTTAAGGTGTTCAAGATGAGCGGACTCTCATTCGTGGAGCGTCAGATGATAGGTTATGAGGATGAGATGTCATCGCACTGCATCGGTTCACTTCCTGAACTGTTTGACGGGAACCCGCCGTTCAAGGGCAGGGGAGCCGTATCATTTGCCATGAATGTGGCGGAGATTTTGAGAACGATTAAGATGATTAACGAATTTGAATAAGAATATATGCGTGTATTGATGTTCGGCTGGGAGTTCCCGCCTCATATCCTGGGAGGATTGGGAACAGCCAGTTTCGGATTGACAAGAGGACTGGCAAATCAGGGGAACGTGGATATAACGTTCTGCCTTCCCAAACCATGGGGCGATGAAGATCAGAGTTTCATGAAGATTGTGGGCATGAACACGGTGCCTGTGGTATGGCGTAATCCTGACAACAGCATTCTGAAATCAAGGTATTCGTGGATGGACTCGGAGGATTACTACCGTTTCCGTGACCACATCTATTCTGATTTCAGCAATCTGTACACCAATGATCTG
>JAFZKR010000007.1 GCA_017551845.1 Bacteroidaceae bacterium | reverse complement strand
CATAGCTACACTGGCTTTATGGGCGGGTGCTATTGCATTCTACATGCATATGCCTGATCCGTTCAATGCCGCTACTTCCGATTTCCAGCAGTTCAACCCGTTCTTTGTCGTTGCTCTGACTCCGGTATCGGTTGCAGTGTTCGGAGCGCTGGGCAAGAAAGGCAAGGAGCCTTCAGCTCCTGTCAAGATAGGTCTGGGCATGTTGTTGGCAGGCGTAGGATTTGCCGTAATTACAGCTGCATCTACTGACCTTATTTCGCCAAAGGATCTGGGCGACCAGGCTCAGAGCATACTCAGCCCCAACTGGCTCATAGGAACCTACTTCACGCTTACCGTAGCCGAGCTGCTGCTCAGCCCCATGGGAATAAGCTTTGTCAGTAAGGTGGCTCCTCCCAAGTACAAGGGACTAATGATGGGCGGATGGTTTGCCGCTACTGCCATAGGTAACTACCTGAGCCGCATTCCGTCAGCTCTGTGGAAGAAGATTCCGCTCATGGCAAACTGGGCAATCCTGATAGCTCTCTGCGTCATAGCCGGTCTTATCATGTTCATCCTCCGCCGGAAACTGGAGGCCGCAACTAAAGACTGATCAGGTTCTGTCAAGGAAAGAAACATAGAGAACCCCTCCGCGCAAATATCGTGAAGGGGTTCTCTATGTTATAGGTAACCTTGGTGGAATCAGAACACCCAGCCTATCTTGAATGTGCTCAGGCTGATTTTTGCTTTGGGTGCTCCGGTGCTTGTATCGAACAGTTCATTCATCTGTCCGAAGAAATAGTCCTCAAGGAAGAAATGTCCGAATTTCATACCGAACATGCAGTGTATTCCCCACTGGAGGTCATTTGTCTTGTAGTCAAGATTCTCAAGTGATGAACTTAAGATATATCGTGCATTGGCGCCTAAACCGGCATATATCCTTGTTGTGGGTGATTCGTTCTGAATGATGAAGGTAAGAGGTACTTCAACTGCCTCCTGACGATATTTGAGCGATGAGGCGAAAAGGTTATTCTGGTCCGGGAACAAACTCCTGGATGTTTCGTAAAAAGCTCCTAAGCGGTATCCCATACTGCCCCTGTTGTACTGGGCGGTCACTCCTGCCGACAAACCGAATTTCCCGCTCATTGAGAGCTGGGAATCCGGGAATGAGATTGAAGATCCCGTCCAGCCCGCACTGATACCCAGTTCAAAGGGTTTGTTGCTGATGGAGTGAACTTCGGCTATCTTTCCTGTGGGTGCCAGTCCGGGATCCGATGCCATCTCTTGGGTCACTCTTGTCAGGAAGCAGGTTATGCTGTCCAGACCTTCATAGTCAATCAGTTCAGGGTCATCGGCAGGTTTGTGGTATGGTGACTTAAGTCCGGTGAACACGTGGAGCGTAGGTACTTTATAGTTCCTGGCAAAACTGCGGGTATCTGTGGCGGTGAATATTCCTGATTCAAAATCCTCAATCTTGAGATTGAGCCCTCCTGAGTTGTTCTGAAGTATTCTCCGGCCACCTATCATGGTTCCTGCTCCGAGCACTTCCAGCTTGCCGTTCTTTGCATACCAACCCACCATATCAATGCTCATCATGCATTTGATATTATGAATTGAACCATCCGCCTTCATCTTCCTGGCCAGGTCCTCGGAACCCCATAGTCCCTGTTCCTCGCCGTCAAAAGCTGCTATTATCACGCTGCGCTTGAGCTGGTTCCGGCTCTCTTGGAGCATGCGTGCTATCTCTATCAGGGCTGTTGAACCTGATGCATTGTTATCGGCTCCGTTGCATATCTCACCGTTCTTATAACCTATATGGTCGAAGTGCGCACCCAGGAGTATGTATTCATCCTTCAGGATGGGGTCGTTGCCGGGAATAATACCCACCAGATTGGCCATGTAGAGCCCGTTCCTCGAGAACGGCATCTCATAGCCATTGGAATAGAATGGCTCGAGTCCTATCTCCTTCCATTGTTCCATAATGTAGGCGCGTGCCTTGATTCCGTCCTCCGAGCCGGCCTTGCGTCCGTGAAGCGAGTCCGATGCCAGATAGTACAGATGTTTTTCCAGTCGTGTCCTGAGGTTTGTGTCCTGTGCATTCACAAACGGGAATGCCATAGTGCATGCAAATAATAAGATTGCTTTTCTCATATTCAATTATTTGTTGTTGTTATTATAGGAGCAGGTTGCTGAGCATTATCACTATGATGATAAGGGGTGCTACCCAGCGTACCATGAAATAGACATAGCGGAATAACCAGGCTGGGGTGTTGGAGGTGTTGTGCCCGGTGAGCTCATCCATGAAACCGGCTTTCTTTATTCGCCAGCCTGCAAACAGAACCATTATCAGGCTTCCCACTGTTATAAGGACGTCCGATGAAATCACATCGAAGAAATCGAATATGTTCATGCCCGCAATGCTGATGCCTGACAGCGTGCCTTGCGATAGGGAGCAGATACAACCCAGCAGTATGATTATGATCATGCTTACCGTAACAGACCTGCTGCGTGACAGATGCCACTCCTCAATGAAATATGCCACAATAACCTCAAGCATCGATATGGCCGATGTCACAGCGGCCAGCAGCAGCGAGAGGAAGAACAGTATGGCTACTACTCCGCCACCCGGCATTGAGGCGAACACTCCGGGCAGGGTGATGAACACCAGTCCCGGACCGGCATTGACAGCTGGTGTAGTACCGTTCATGAAGGCTATTGCATAGACTGCAGGGATGATGGCAAGGCCCGCAATGATGGCGAACAGTGTGTCAATAAGGCCAGTTGAGATGGCTGTCATCGCGATATCCTCCTTGGTCTTGACGTATGAGCCGTAAGTGAGAAGAATACCTATACCTATACTCAATGACATGAATGCCTGTCCCAAAGCGGTGATCAATACCTTGCCGTCAATCTTGCTGAAATCAGGTATGAGCAGGTATCTGGTTCCTTCGGATGCTCCGGGAAGTGTGAGAGAACGTATTGCCACCAGGATGATGGTGACGGAGAGTACCGTCATCATGGGCTTGGAGAAACGTTCAATCCCGTTCTTCACTCCACCGAAGTTGGCTGCGGCGGTCACAGCAAGGAAAATGAGGGTATATATCAAAGGCTTGTACGTGGAGCTGATGAATCTGCCGAAAGCGCCGGCGTAATCAGAGCCCGGATCAGTGAAACTGAATGTGTAGGCCTGAACAAGATATTTGACTGACCAGCCTCCCACTACTGTGTAGAAAGCCATAATGACAATAGGAGTAAGGAGAGTGATGAAACCGGCCCAACGCCAACGGGGTGCTCCCAGGTTGTCATATACCCTCGTAACGTTTGAGCGGCATTTGCGTCCCAGGGTGATTTCGGTCATGAGAACCGGCAGACAGATGGTGAGAAGCAGTACCAGATATACGAATATGAAAGCTCCGCCGCCGTTCTGCGCAGTCAGAAAAGGGAACCGCCACAGATTACCCAGGCCTACGGCCGAACCGGCCATAGCCATTATCATACCGAAATGGCTCTCAAAACGCTCTTTGCGTCTCTCCCTTTTCTCCATGCGATGTACTTACTGCTTGATGTTCGGCTCCTCCAGTCCGTATCCTTCTTTCTTGTCAACAGCCTTGAGGCGCATTGCAAGCAGGAGAGCCACAATTCCGAACAGGGCAAAGATTATCATGGGCAGGGTATAGTTGTACTGGGTAACCTCAGCGCCGTTAACAATGCGGACACCGTCCTTGCAGTATTTGTTGAGTATGCCGCCTATGAGCAACGGCACGAATCCAAGTCCTATGTTCTGTACCCAGAAGATAAGCGCGTAAGCGGAACCTACCAGTTTCTGCGGTATGATCTTGGGTACGCTGGGCCACATTGCCGATGGAACAAGTGAGAAAGCCACACCCAGGATAATCATGATAAACGCGGCGAACCACCAGTAGTTGAGTAGCGGAAGCGCAAACAGCACATGTACCAGAATGAGCAGCAGGGAACCGATTATCATTATGGTGGCACCCTTGCCTTTCTTGTCATATATTCCGCCGAACAGCGGGGTCATGATAAGGTTGCCGAAAGGAATGAGGCTCGGTATGATACCCGCCAGCGTAGTACTTACACCGTACTTGTTTTCCATAAGCGATGCCGCATATTTCATGAACGGGAACACTGCCGAATAGAACATGAGGCAGAGCAGTGCAATGAGCCAGAATCCGCGGTTGGTGATTATCAGCTTAAGGTCCTTGATCTTGAATACGTCATCGGGCTCACCCTGGGCCTGTGCCACCTCGGCATCGAATTTCTTATCCATGTGGCAGAATACCAGATAGGCCAGGAAACCTATGCAGAGCAGAATTGCCGAGAAGAGCAGAGGTGCGGAGAGTGAGAAATGCTTCACTATCATAGGGCTGAACACCAGGGCGGCGGCTGTTCCCAAGCGGGCTACCGCTACCTGAACACCCATAGCAAGAGCCAGTTCCTTACCGGCAAACCACTTGGTGATGACCTTTGAGACGGTTATTCCGCAGTTCTCGGTACCTACGGCGAATATGGCATATCCCAGGCAGGCTACGAATACCTGAGTACGCATTCCGAATACTGTTCCGGCCTCGGCCCCCGGTGATATGTAGTTTACAGCGTAATATTTGATGAGAGCACCGGCAAACATCAGGATGCATGTTACTATTCCGGTGAACCTTACACCCATCTTGTCCAGGATGATGCCGCCGAATATGAGCATGAACAGGAATACGTTGAACCAGCAGTAGGCCCAGTTGAACTGTCCGAACTCGAGGCTGGTCCAGCCCATCTGCTCCTCGAGCATAGTCATAAGGGGTGACAGGGCATCGGTCAGGAAGTAACCCCACATCATTGTGAATGACACGATTATAAGGGCTGCCCAACGTGCACCCTTGCTCTCACTGATTTTCTTCTGAATAGTCTGTGACATATTTTAAGCATTTAGATGAGGCAAAATTATGAATTTCTTACTAATTTTGCACCGATGCTGCGAAGCAGATGGATTTGATGAAGAAAAAAACTTGGAACAAGTGATTTTGTTATAAGGATTTGGAAGTGAAACTTGATGAACTTACAGCTGTATCCCCGATAGACGGGAGATATCGTGGCAAGACACAGGAACTTGCATCTTATTTTTCAGAATATGCTCTTATACGCAACAGGGTAAGAGTTGAGGTCGAGTACTTTACGGCTCTCTGCGAATACGGTTTACCGCAGTTGGCCGGAGTGTCGCGTGCTTCTCTTGACATACTTCGCAAGATCTGGCAGGATTTCAGCGAGGAGGATGCCGCCCATATCAAGGATATAGAAAAGGTTACGAACCACGATGTGAAAGCGGTCGAGTATTTCCTCAAAGAGAAGTTCGACCTCGTGCCGGAACTTGTTCCGTATAAGGAGTTCATACATTTCGGACTCACATCACAGGATATTAACAACACTTCAGTGCCCCTTTCAATCAAGGAGGCTCTGGAGAATGTCTATTATCCTGCTATCCAGTCGCTCATAGACAAACTGGAGGAGTATGCACAGTGCTGGAAGGATGTTCCCATGCTGGCTCGCACCCACGGACAGCCCGCATCCCCCACACGCCTGGGCAAGGAGATAGAGGTGTTCGCTTACCGTATGCGTGAGCAACTTAAGCAACTCAAGGCAGTTCCCCTGTCGGCCAAGTTCGGCGGCGCTACCGGTAACTTCAACGCTCATCATGTGGCTTATCCCGATATTGATTGGAAGGCATTTGGTGCCGGTTTTCTGAGCGATAAACTGGGTCTTGTACGTGAGGAATATACCACCCAGATTTCAAACTACGACAATCTGGCCGCCCTGTTCGATGCAATGAAGCGCATGAACACCATTCAGATTGATATGAACCGCGACTTCTGGCAGTATATATCAATGGAGTACTTCAAGCAGCAGATCAAGGCCGGCGAGGTGGGTTCAAGCGCTATGCCCCATAAGGTCAATCCCATAGATTTTGAGAATGCCGAGGGTAATCTTGGAATGGCCAACGCCATTCTGGAGCATCTGGCACGCAAATTGCCGGTATCACGGTTGCAGCGCGACCTGACGGACTCAACGGTTATCCGCAACATAGGAGTGCCTTTCGGACATCAGATGATAGCAATAGCCAGTTCACTCAAGGGGCTTGGCAAGCTGCTTATCAACGGGCAGAAGATAGCTGCCGATCTGGAAGGCTGCTGGAGTGTTGTGGCTGAGGCCATCCAGACCATTCTGCGCCGTGAGGGCTATCCTCATCCGTATGAGGCGCTGAAGGCTCTTACGCGTACAAACAATGCAATTACTGAAAACTCTATAAAGGAATTCATAGATAACCTCGAAGTCAGTGATGAAGTAAGAAAGGAACTTCTGGCCATCAGGCCTGAGAACTATTTTGGAATTTAGAATCCTGGCTGTTCTGTGAGAACAAGACGGAAACTATAATAAATAGAACGGAATTTATATTTTAAACTAACATCATCAGGCCGTGAGGTCTGGAAAACATTTTTAATTATGGAAATCGAAAAAGGAAACAGGTTCTACGATGAAAATCTGAACCAAGATGAAACTGAAAACAATTTCAACAGTTTTACAGAAGGGACGGAAGAAGAAAACAGAAATGAAAACCGCAAAGAAGGTCGTCCACGGTTTGTGAAAGTTGATTATGGCACCAGGCCTCAGTACACCAGGGTTGACCGTCCTTCAAGAAGGAACGATGATACTCAGGATGGCTACAATCAGGACAGGCCTCGCCGTCAGTATTACAACAACAACCAGTATGGACAGGACAGACCATATTATAACCAGAACCGTCAAGGAGGCTATCAGAACCGCTCTGCTCAGGGTGGCTACGGCCGCAACGCCTATGGTCAGGACAGACCGAGGTACGGTTATAATCAGAACCGTCAGGCTGATGGCGGGCAGGAACAGCAACCCCGTTTTTACAGGGAACGCGTCCAGGGCCAGGAAGGCGAGCAGGGTGGTTACCAGCGTCAGTATCGTCCTCGTCAGGAGGGTGGTTACCAGCGTCAGGGAGGTTATCAGCGTCCTTACGGATATCAGCAGGGCGGTTTCCGCAAGCCTGCGCCTAAGCGCCAGGACAGCCGCAAGCGTATAGAGTATCAGGATGTGGTACATGATCCCGAGGAGGAGATACGTCTTAACAAGTATCTGGCCAACGCCGGTGTCTGCTCACGTCGTGAGGCCGATGATTTCATCAAGGCAGGTGTGGTCAAGGTCAACGGACAGACTGTAACCGAACTGGGAACCAAGGTTCATCGCGGTGACAACGTGCTCTTCCACGACCAGCTGGTGAGCATAGAGCGCAAGATATACATTCTGCTCAACAAGCCGAAAGATTGTGTTACTACAGTGGATGATCCTCAGGAGCGTAAGACTGTGATGGATTACATCAAGGGCGCTTGCAAGGAACGTGTCTATCCAGTGGGACGTCTGGACCGCAATACTACCGGTGTGCTTCTGCTTACCAACGACGGTGAGATGGCAACCCGCCTCACTCATCCCAAATACCTCAAAAAGAAGATATATCATGTACGTCTGGACCGCTCTGTCACATCGGAAGATATGCAGGCCCTGCTCAATGGTGTGAAGATAGGAGAGGAAGAGGGCGATGTGGTACGTGCCGATGAGGTGAGCTACGTAAATGATGACAAGACCCAGGTGGGCATTGAGATCCATTCAGGCCGCAACCGTGTGGTACGTCGTATGTTCGATGCTTTGGGTTACCGTGTAACCAAGCTTGACCGTGTGCAGTTTGCAGGTCTCACCAAGAAGCGCCTGCGTCGCGGTGACTGGCGTTTCCTCACCGAGAAGGAGGTCAACATGCTCCGTATGGGTGCATATGAATAATTAACTACGAATTTTTATAAGCAATGGATATCAAGAGAACAAGGATTGCCGACCTTCTTAAACGTACGGATTACGGTAAGGAGGTGGTCGTCAAAGGTTGGGTTAGAACTAAACGTGGTAGCAAAAGCGTTAATTTCATAGCTCTCAATGACGGCTCGACAATCAAGAATGTCCAGATTGTGGCTGACCTTGAGAAGTTCAGCGACGAACTGATGAAGCAGATTACCACCGGTGCCTGTCTCAGTGTCAAGGGAACGATGGTTGAGAGCATCGGCTCAGGTCAGGCTGTAGAGGTGCAGGCTACCGATATTGAGGTGCTGGGCCTGTGCGGTGATGACTATCCCATGCAGAAGAAGGGGCAGTCCTTCGAGTATATGCGCCAGCATGCCCACATGCGCTTGCGCACCAATACTTTCGGAGCCGTGATGCGTATCCGCCACAATATGGCTATGGCTATTCATACCTACTTCCATGAGCATGGATTCTACTATTTCCATACACCGCTTATCACAGCCAGTGACTGTGAGGGAGCAGGTAACATGTTCCAGGTGACCACCAAGAACCTGTATGACCTTAAGAAGGATGATCAGGGAAAGATAATCTATGATGATGATTTCTTCGGTCAGCAGACATCGCTTACCGTGAGCGGACAGCTTGAGGGCGAACTGGGAGCAACAGCTCTTGGAGCCATTTATACTTTCGGTCCTACCTTCCGTGCCGAGAATTCCAACACTCCGCGACATCTGGCCGAGTTTTGGATGATTGAGCCCGAGGTTGCTTTCCTGGACCAGGAGGAGCTGATGGACCTTGAAGAGGATTTCATAAAGTACTGTGTGCGCTGGGCACTCGACAACTGTCAGGATGATCTGGAGTTCCTGAACAACATGATTGACAAGACTCTTCTGGAACGTCTGCAGGGTGTGCTGAAAGAGAACTTTGTACGTCTCACATATACTGAGGGCATCAACATACTTCAGGATGCCATCAAGAACGGCAGGAAGTTTGAGTTCCCCTGCAACTGGGGCGATGACCTGGCCTCAGAGCATGAGCGTTTCCTGGTTGAGGAGCACTTCAAGAAGCCTGTTATAATGACAGACTATCCTACTGCAATCAAGTCATTCTATATGAAGCAGAATGAGGCTACACCCGATGGTGGCTCTATAGGTTACCACGGAGTAAAGGCTCCGGCATCAACCATGCAGGGTACAGATGTGCTCTTCCCGCAGATAGGTGAGATAATAGGCGGTTCCGTGCGTGAAGCCGATTATGATAAGCTTATGGGTGAGATCAACCGTCGTCAGATGGATATGACTCACCTGTGGTGGTATCTGGATACCCGTCGTTGGGGTTCATGCCCGCACGCAGGTTTCGGCCTGGGCTTTGAGCGCCTGATCCTCTTTGTAACGGGAATGCAGAACATCCGCGACGTCATCCCGTTCCCACGCACTCCCCGCTCCGCGGAGTTCTAAAAAACGGTATTACAGGGCCTTGTCTATACCCCCTAAATCCCCGGAGGGGACTTGGTCGCTTCGCTCCCAATAGCACGGAGGAACCAGACAAGGATGGTGACCAGTGCCCAGCGGAACAGGAGCATCCAGTACCAGAGGCCGCCCATGGCTGCAAAGAGCATCAGGTCTTCCAGGTTGCTGTGTGATATTCCGATGTGGGTAT
>JAFZKR010000006.1 GCA_017551845.1 Bacteroidaceae bacterium | reverse complement strand
CGGAGTAGGTGCCTACAAACGGGCCGTGTCCGGAGCGGTACCAGTTGCGGCCAATCACAAAAGTCAGATATCCGAATAGCAGAATATTCAGAACCATCAGAACAATTCTGACAGGTTTGGAGAATCCATCGCTGCGGGCCTTCATGGCCGTGCGGAATCCGGATTTTTTCTGGAAGAAGAACCCTATCATGGAGAGCAACAGCAGGATGTATCCTGTGTAGGTCACTGATACGCCCCAGGGGTCATGGCTCACTGAGAATACGCTGCCGTTCAGGTCGGAGTCATAACTGGTCTGATAGAAGCGGTATCCTCCGTACTTGAGGATGTTGTTCATGGAGATGGTGTACTCCGTGCCCGTATCGGATACAACAACTTTGCTTATATAATCCTTTGGATCCTTGCTGCCGGGATAGTACTCAACGCTGAAATCTTTGAGTGTCAGTTTGAATGGCAGTTTCTGACGGAATCCCTGGTCCGATGACCAGTTAGCCGATGTCTCTCCGCGCCTCAGGTACATGCTGCCGCTCTTGCCGGTAAGCAGGGTTATCAATGCACCGGCCAGCATAAGCACGAATGCTATGTGCAGGAAGAATGTGGAGGGCTTCTTTATTGTGCCTCGCTTAATCATGAGCCATACTCCTGATACTGCGGTGACTGCCCAAAGTGCAATGAATATGGGGTTGTGATAGGCTGTGCGGAATGCGGTTTCTGTACCGTACAGTTTCTGGGCAATGGTGGCGGCTGCCATCATGAGGATGACGGCGGCCGCTGAACCAATGCATGTGTATTTTAGTATCTTGTTCGAATTCACGACGCGAAAATAATGCAAGCCGAGCGAAGAAAAAAAAACTTGTTTGTTTTTATTCCGAGGCGAAGCTTTATTTATTTAAGTTAGATTGAATTGATGAATTCCACAACGGCATCACGCTCTTCTTTTTTCAGGTTGTAGAACTTTTCAGTACACCAGTATGCATCACTCTCCTTACTGTATCCGTGCCACATGATAGCCTCAATCACATTATCGCTGTAGAAGTTGCGGCTCATAGCCACCTCACCGTAACCTCCCACGCTCAGACGTGTGTCAGAGGCATTATTCTGTGCCCAGACTTGTGCAGTTATTAATAAGGTTGAGCATGCAACCAGTGTTTTCAGGACTCTTTTCATCGTCGTTTAGTTTACGGTGCAAAGGTCCTCTCTTAACAGAGTTGTGGCAATACTCAATTATAGTGATAATGGGCTGTAAATACCCCTATGCCACAGAATCACATGTTTTGGGTATTACGTAATCAGATGGCCGTTAATACCATGTAGCTGTAGCGGTGTCAACGTTTCCAGGACTTATGTGGTCAGATAAAAAATTATTGACAAAAAGTTGCCCGGTTATTCTAAAACCGCAATGGGCCGGTTATATTTTTGTATCGTCAATGAGGAGATAAATTCAAGCGCTCCTTAAGGAGAGAAAAATTTTCCCTTAAGGGGGAAAAAAAATCTGCTGAACGGGCGCCGGAATTTCAGACCGAATTGATGGCTTCAAGGATAGGTGAGACGTCGGCCTAATACCTGATGCCGTGAGAAAACATTTTACAGTGTCTTGCCCGGCTTCCAGATAATTGCAGGGTAGGATGCTGCAAAGTCCTTATTTGCTTTATCTAATTGTCACCGCCACCACTGCATGAACTCCTGCGGGCGGTCAAGTGTAACCACCTCGCCTATGCGCGGGGTGAGCAGTTCCCAGTCTTTTCCCTCTGAATTCAGGTATATCAGTTCCATGGGTTCAGTCCATGCGTGGTTGGCCAGTGAGAACTTGCTGTTGTGGTAGGTCATAACCCTGCGTGCACCCACATCTTCAATAGCCTGGGGTAGTTCATCCGGCAGCATATGGATATACTTCCAGTCCTCATTGTACTGTCCGTTCTCCATGATTGCCAGGTCTATGTCCGGGAATCGCTGGCCTATCTCTTTAAAGTGATCGTCATATCCGCCGTCACCCGTTACAAATATCTTTCTCTCAGGTCCCTCTATCAGGTATGATGCCCACAGCGTCTTGCCCGCACCCGTCAGGCGGCCGCTAAAGTGACGTGCCGGCAGGCAGTGCAGTGTTATGCCGCCGTCCAGTTCAACGGACTCCTGCCAGTCCATATCATGGATCCTTTCCTTTTCATAACCCCAGTATTCAAAAGTCTCACCAATGCCAAGACTGCAATACACCGTGCCAACCTTATCCTTGATGGCCTTGATGGTGGGATAATCCAGGTGGTCCCAATGGTTGTGGGTTACTATCAGGTAATCCACCTCAGGAATATCATCAGGGCTATATACGGCTGCACCCCGGAACGGGCGCATAAAAAGATTCACGGGGAACTTGTTTGTAAGCACCGGATCAAACAAGAACCTTTTGCCTGCAGTCTGGATAAAGAGTGATGAATGTCCCAGCCAAACAACAACGTCTTCGGTCCTGGACAACCCTTTCAGGTCCATTTTGAGTGCGGGTACATCGGCCTTAGGCTTCTTGTTCTTGTCGGCCCCAAAGAAAAAGTTCTTGGTCTCCTGCCACAGTCCCTTCTCATTGGTCATGGTCGGGGTGGGCAGCGTGTTGCGGAACCTCTTGCCGTCCCACTGTGCTGACTGCTTGACTCTCTCCAGCCGCTCACCACGCGGTGAGCGCCCTATGCTTCTTGAAGTAACGCAACCGGCCAGTGCCAGCAGCACCACTAATATTGAAATGATTATGTACATGATCTTTCTTTTCATTATTCTGCTTTTTACAATAGCGGAAGTATTTCTTTTTCAAATATATCCTTGGCAATAATCCGGTAGTGGGGGTGGTATATCTCTACGAATATGTCGCTGTGGTGGATAATGGCTACTATGCAAACTTAAGAAAATGACACAAAGAGGAGAGTCCCTTCTGTGGCTTTGGGGTTATTTGAATTCAATCTCAGGAGTGATGAGATCTGTGCGGCGGATTCGACGGAATCGCGGCATGCGTTTCTCAATGAAAGCCCTGATATGCCTCTCTTTCTTCTCTATATTAATCTCACTGAAACGAATCATCAGACCCGTTTCGATGGCGTCCGATAGTTCATCATTTATCGTGGAACCGAAGATCTTCATGGTCGATGAAGTATTGATGTAAGAATTGATCAGAGGCGGGATGTTGGTGCCTAGACGATGCACAGCATCCTTGAGGTTGTGGTAATCGGCCTTGAGGCGGTCATCATTAAGCAACAGTTCAAGAATTCTGGGGTCTGTATCCGGAACCATTGCCTGATATGGACGCACCAGGCAGTCATTATCAGGGAAGTGTTTCTCAAGGAAGTGCAGTATAAGCTCACGGGCGGCCTTGTCATAAGAGTTGTATATGGTCATTTTACCGAACAGGTAATCTATTCCGGGGCTGCTCAGTACCACTCCTGTTATTCCGTCCCATAGATTATCAAGAGTAAAGAGTGATTTGCGTCCTGCCGCCGCAGTCTGATACTCGGGCCTTACGAATGAGCGGCCCAGCTCCATTGTATACGGAAGATATTCTTTGATGAACTTATCAGTAAAAAGATATAGATGCGATGATGTTACCTTGGGCTGGCCTTTCTCGTCAAGATCAACATCAGCACCCAGGATATATCGGTAACCGCCAATGATAGCCTGTGCATCGGGATCCCATACTATTATCTGCTGATATGGCTTTTCCATAAGGTCATATTCATCCAGGTCCATTGACTTGCCCGAGCAACCGCCGGCGGCACGATAGGTAATCTCACGCAGGCGTCCTATCTCGCGGAGAGTATTGGGAGCATTATGACAGTCCACCACAAAGAGTTCATTACCGCCTTTGTTGGTGTCCATGAGCTTGCGCTCATCAGTAAGTTCAGCCTTAATCAGCTCCAATTCAACGGGTTCAATAATCTTTTCCATATACTTGAATTACAGTTTATACACTTTTTCCCTTACCCAATCTGTCCATTGGGCAATACTTCGGCTTTCATCAAAAGTACTTGCTGGTATGGGGCGGCCTATAATGACCTTGTAGTTCTTACCCCGAGCGCGGTACATCTCATCGGGCAGGAACAGCATTCCCAACGGAAAACGCAGTTTGAAGTATTTCTCCAGACGGCCTATTCTATAGAAACGGCGTGAGTTTGTGCCTATAAAATGTATGGGCACAATGTCCCTGTCCGTTTCGATGCTCTTTACGAGAAACGTCTTTTTCCAAGGCTGGTCCTGAATAACACCATCTGTCTTTCTTGATACCTTACCGGCCGGCAAGACCAGCATATGGGCACTGCTGCTGAACGCCTGGTCTATGTTGTCCTTAAGGGTGCGGCTTTGCATCCCCACTTTGCTAATAGGGACAATCATAGGCGCAAGGCCTTCAATATTGGTAAGGAAATCATTGCCCAGCATCATCACATCCGGGTTCTTCTGTCCTATCAGATGCAGCAGTGCCAGACCGTCAACGCCTCCCAGCGGATGGTTTGATACAAATGTGAAGGGGCCACCATCGGGAATACTGCCCTCAACTGTGATTGAAATGCCCAGATATTCCATTGCTTTGGTGCAGAATTCAACACCGGTATAACCCTGAACAAAAAAGCCGTTAAGGTAATCCTGATGTATAAGACGTTTAAGGTACCACGTAAGCAGACGCGGAGCCTTACCAAATTTCTTTTGGAGAATAAGTCCGATATCAATCCCTTTCGCTTCGCCCATTTAATTCAGTATGGTTCTTGGCATCGCAAAAATAAATTATGGCGAATAGACAACCTAACGGACTAAATTTTTTAGAAAAAATGCTCAGTTAATACTTTACTTTGCAGATTATAATTCCACAAACTTTAATTATTGTGCTCTTTTTCAGAATGACACCGTGAGACAAAAGGATTGGTTCCTTGTGCTACATTATTGCACGAATCCAGTCGGGCAAGTCATTTGTGTATTGCTTTGCTATTGTTCCGTCCGCAGTTCTCAAAATCAGCCTTGGTGCGGCATTTTCAACGGAATTGTCATATAGGTAAACCCTATCGGCAATCTTAATAGCCTTGCTGATATTCCTAAGAGAACTGTAATATCTTGAGATGGTCTTGGAGATAGGGACTTCATGACCACCATTAAGATAACGCTGTGCAATACGGTTAATGTTAATCAATGGGGATTCTGTGCACACATAAAAGATTCTTATAAAAAAACCAGCATCCTTAGCCTTTTGAATGAAATCCATCTTCTCGGCCGATGAAAACACTGTCTCAAAAACGAAATCTGTCCCGTTCTTAAGGCATTCGTATCGCTGTTCCGTTGCTTTCTGGGCAGCTTTAAGGACGGCTTCAGTTGAGTTCCAATCACCATATATATCCTTTGCTATATTATCAGGATTGATGTAAAGGCTATCGGCTCCCCATTCATTTTTCAGCAATTGCTCTGTAGTTGTGGTTTTTCCCGAGCCATTAGGCCCGGCCACAATACACATAACAGGTTTCTTTTTCATAGTATTCTATTTTGTAGTTCTAATCTCTTCCAGTTTATTGCGCAGCACTTTTTGAGCTTGGGAATATGATTCCATGGCCGATTCACAAACCTGGTGCATAATCTCCTCAAGCATATAGTCCGATGGTTCATCAAGTGATGAAAGCCTGTACTTTGTTATATCCTGCTTGGCGGTGATATCTTGGTTAACGCCGCATGAAGATCCAAAATAGGCAAGGACCTGGTTTACCTTGTCCATTCTAAGACTCTGCTTGCCTTGTTCAAGCTCACGCAGGAACCTTAACCCCACACCAGCCTTTTGTGCCAACTCGGGCTGTGTAAGATGCTGTTCCTTACGGCATCTCTTTACATAATTACTGATTTGTTCCATGTTTACACCCTTTTAGGTGCAAATTTACTTATTATATTTAAAAAAATGCACTTTGCGGGTGTATTAAAGCCAAAGTGACGGTCAATCCTTGTTGGGGTGGAGCTTCATGTCAAGCTTTACGCTTACCTTCATGGACTTGATGGATGATTTGCGCAGGTCGGCCTCGGCGGTGCGTTTGCCGCTGGTAAAGTGGAAGCAGAGACGCTTGCCTTGAAGGAAGCGCTTGGTTACTATGCATGTGGTTTTTGACTCATCGCCCAATCCGGCGTAGTTGTCTATCCTGCAAGGAAATTCAACGGTGGTGCCTGCGGGCTTGACAAGCAGTTCCAGGTAAGAATCCAGGTTGTCAAGAACCTCCTGACGGGTGCTGCCCATAGGCAGACAAACCTCATCCATATGTGAAATGGACATGTCTGTAATATCGTCACGAACCAGGCTTAGGAGTTCAGTCTTGTTGCCTACACCCATCCAATAACCGGTGTTGCCGTTCTTCTCCTTGTACTTGAAGATAGTGTACTGGTCATGGCTGTCATCCTCACTCTCGATAATCTCCATACGCATGTCGGTAGGAATGTCCTGTGCAATTACATAAGTAGCCATCATCATAGCTGCTACTACTGTAAATAATGATTTTCTCATAATGTGATAATTAGTCCTTTTTGCAAATATAGTAAAATGACACATTAAGGAAAGTCCCCTTTTGTACTATTTTTATACATTTGGGGGCGTAAAAGGACATATTATGAGAAAGTATTCAGCATTTTTTATAGCATTCTGCTTAACGCTTGCAGCCTGCAATCAGTCTGAAGGCACGGTTAAGGAGCAGGACTCGAGTGATTTTGTAGCCATTACTGATGTGGTTCCCGATGTTATCCTTGAAATACGTTACTACGGCACTTACAACTTTGTGGGCACCCGCATAGACGGATACCTGGCGCCTACCGCTTTGCTTACACGCCAGGCTGCCGATAGCCTCAAGGCTGTCAGTGATGACGTAATCAGCCTTGGTTACAGACTCAAGATTTATGATGCCTACCGCCCGCAGTGTGCAGTAGATCATTTTGTCCGATGGGCGGCCGATGTGGCTGACACCACCATGCGACGCTACTTCTATCCCGATGTGGATAAAAGCCGCCTGTTTGAACTTGACTACATCATGGCCAAGTCCGGCCATACACGCGGATCAACAGTTGATCTGACTCTGTTTGACATGACAACCGAGAAAGAGGTTGACATGGGTGGCACATTTGACTGGTTCGGAACAGAGAGCCATCCTGATTACCGTGGTATTACTGATGTTCAGTTTGCCAACCGTATGATACTGCGCGATGCCATGCTGCGTCACGGTTTCAAACCGCTGGATTCAGAGTGGTGGCACTTTACCCTCAAGGATGAACCTTATCCCGATACATACTTTACCTTCCCGGTAAAATAATGACAAAGGGGCGGTTCTCTATTAGAGGAGGAGTTCCATTGAGGTGTATTGGGGAGTCATGCCAAGGGCCTTGTAGAATGCGGCGGCACCGGGATTGCATTCCCAGACGTGGAGTGTTATGTTGTGGCAACCTTTATCGCGTGCAAACTCTTTGACATACTCAAACAGTTTGCTCCCTATGTGTTTGCCTCGTGCTTTCTCATCCACACAGATGTCATCAATGTACAATGTACTGACAGGCATCAGGCTGCCGCTCTCCTGATGCTGGAGGGCACAGAACGCGTAACCTAAGACTTTTCCGTCTTCCTCATAAACGAATACGGGAGTATCAGGATTGGAGAATATCTCCAGCAGTTCAGCGTCGGTATATTTCTTACCCTCGGCACGGAACAGGTCCGGCCGGCCATCATGGTGCACTTTTAATACCTGTCTTAGCAGGCTGTTTACTGCCTCCAAATCATCATTTATCGCTTTGCGAATCATCGTTGTTTGATTTTTACAATCCTTCAATCCAGGTCTTGATAGCAGCCTTTGATGCGCCGTTCAGGATCTTGCCCTCGAATCCATACGCTTCAATGAAGGTATTGATGATTGTGGGGGCAGTGTATATTTAATCTTGAAATAGTCCAAAAGTGACTTGTAATTGTCTTGGGCGGTAAGGCAGGTGTCGGTAAGATAACCCTTCACGTGCCCCCATTCATTGAGGCCACGGTAATAAAACCATTTCAGGTCTTCTGTGATAATGAACGGTACGATTCCGTTGGCCAGGCATTCTTTGAACATGATGAGGCGACCCACACGGCCATTTCCGTCCTGGAAAGGGTGAATGAGTTCAAAACGCTGATGCAAGTCAATAATATCCTCCAGTGTCTTTTCTTTCTTGGCGTTGTATTCTGAGAGCAAGACCCTCATCTGTGAATGAACCTGCTTCGGCGGGCAAGTCTCATGACCACCTACTTCGTTGGGCAGTTTTTTGTAATCGCCCACCATGAACCATTCTTTTCTGCTGTCTGATGTTCCCGTCTTCAGGATTTGGTGAAGTTCTTTGACTATGCTCTCCGACAGGCGTTCTTCAGCCCTGTCAATAATGAGGTCGATGCAGCGGAAGTGGTTTGTGGTTTCAACTATATCATCAACGTTGACAGCATTGTCAGTGACGCCAATGGTATTGGTTTCAAAGATGTATCGTGTTTGGTCATGGGTCAAATGGCTACCCTCAATATGATTTGAGTTATAAGTCAGGTCAATCTGTGTACGGTGATAGATACCGCCGCTAACCCGTCCGTCCTTCTCTTCCCTGAGCCGTTTCAATAGCGCCGATACTTTTGGCTTGCCTTTCTTGGGCAGTGGGGCATCGGCGGGTATGTTCCAGGTCTTCCCTGAAAGGAATGCCCCTTGCATCTTCCCTGCATTGCACCAATTGCGTACGGTCCTTTCCGGAAGGCCGTGCATTTGGGCATATTGAGTGACAGTTATCAGGTCCATGTCTATCGGCAAGTTCTCTTATTTCAGCACACAAATATAATAATTCTTGCCGATATCGGCAAAAATAACGAGTGATAGTTGAACTATTTCTTTTTTATTTGCATCTTTACATTGATATTTAATTTCCACGCAAAAGTAATCCAATTCTTATCTTTGCAGCCGATTTCAAATCAGCGCATGAAATACGGGTCACTTACACGCCTTCTGACTGTTCTTGCATTGCCCATTTTCATTGACACTCTGCTTGTCATGACATTGGGTGCGGCCGGTGACATTTATTATCCTGTTACGGTTGGCATGATAGTGTGCTGGACTGTTGCCGTGGGTGGCAGCTGGGTGCTGGGTATCGGCCTACATGGAGGACTTATTGCCCTGTGGTTTGCCATGGTCTTGGATGAGAATATACGCGGACTGATCTTTATCCGCCGATGGAAATCCCGCCGCTGGACCACCAAAAGCCTGATTTGATAAGTGGTTTTACTCTTGGAAGGAGTAGCCGAACCCGGCGCGTGTGGTCAGGTGGTCGGCGTAGGGCTCTATCTTCTTGCGGATGCGGGTGATGTTGACATCCACCGTACGGGAGTTTACAATCACGTCATCGGGCCAGATTGCTTGGAGCAGGTCCTCGCGTGAGAATACCATGCCGCGGTTCATCATGAACATCTTGAGCAGCTCATATTCAGTCTTGGTGAATGCAACCGGCTGTCCGTCAACAGTAACCGTCTTGCTGTCTGTATCAATCACAATGCCCTTGAAACGGATACCGGTACGGGTAGCGCGCAGACGTGATTCAACCACATTGATTATGTAGTCTCCGTTCTTCTCAAACTCGTTTATCAGGTCTGAGAATACGGTTCCGTTGTCATAGCTGTAAATATGCTGGTCAAGGTTGCTTATGTTCCACTGTTTCAGTCGGTTACGGCAACCGTTGATGCTGTTCTCAAGCTCCTCTGATGCAGTGATGTCATAGTCCTCACGGCGTCCGGCCA
Organism: Bacteroidaceae bacterium; assembly: GCA_017551845.1. Next base: position 8,962 of record JAFZKR010000006.1, on the reverse strand, counting down.
GCAGCTCGTTCATTCGGGTCAAAGCCTGGTCAACCAAAGTGAACATCTGCTCAACTCCGGCCTGCTGCTCATCATTGAACGTAATTTGGTTGTCACGCTTGCGGCGCATTATGCGGGCCAGGCCAAAGCAACTGTCACCTATTGATTCCAACTCGCCAATCTGACGCAGCATGGCACGTATCTTCTCCTTGGTGTCATCAGAAAGGTGTGCATCACCTACATCACCCAGATACTTTCCGATCTCCTGTTCCATGCGGTCGCTCACATCCTCAGTCTTCTCAATGCGTTCAAACAGTTTCTTGAACTCCTGCTCATCAGTAGTGGAGTAGAGCTCCTTGGTCATGTGGAACATGTGCTGCATCTTCTCACCAAAGATTACAATCTCCTTCTGGGCCTGGAATACTGATATTTCAGGAGTCTTCATGATACCGCCGCGAATGAACTGCAGACGGAACTCATCCTCCTCATCGGCCTTACGGGGTTTGATAATATGACATACAAGTTTCTCCAACTGAGGTATGAAGCCAATTAGCAAGGATGTGTTTATAACGTTGAATGCCGTATGGAACGTGGCTAAGGCAAATGTGAGTCTTGCAGGGTCAACAGTATCGGCCGTAACGTCTATGCCTACAAAGCGGCATACCATACGTACAAACGGGAAGAAGAGTATCAGAACCCAGATTACTCCGAATACGTTGAACAGCAGGTGCGCCATAGCAGCGCGGCGGGCCTGTGTGTTGGCCGACATGGCTGCCAGGTTTGCGGTCAGTGTGGTACCGATGTTCTCACCCATAACAAGTGCGATACCCTGGAATATTGATATTGCGCCTGTTGAGCAGAGCACCATGGTTATAGCCATAAGTGCGGCCGATGACTGCGCAATGCATGTGAGTATGGCGCCTATGAGCAGGAACAGCAGGATTGTCCAGTAACTTCCGGAGTCAAATGATGCAAAGAAATCCACCACAGCGGGGTTACTGGCCAGGTCCATCTCGCGGCCGGTCTGGTTGAGCATTCCGAGCGCAAAGAGCAGGAAACTGATACCGAACAGGAAATCACCCACATAGCGGTGCTTGCCTATCTGAATTAAGATGATACCTATTAAAAAAGCGGGCCAGACCAAGTTCGCAATGTTGAACGAGAATCCGGCCGACATGATCCAGGCGCTGAGTGTGGTGCCGATGTTGGCACCCATTATGACCGATATGGCCTGGCTAAGGGTAAGTAGTGCGGCATTTACGAATGACACCGTCATTACGGTGGTTGCTGCCGATGACTGCACGGCTACTGTTACAAGTGCTCCTGTTGCTACACCAGAGAAACGGTTCGTAGTCATTGCGCCCAACAGGTGACGCAGTTGCGGGCCTGCCATCTTCTGCAACGCCTCGCTCATGACCTTCATACCGTAAATGAGCAGGGCGATAGAGCCCAATAGTTTCAATACAACTAACATCTTTTACTTTCGTTTTCAGCACAAAAATATGATTAATCCTCCATCTTTGAAAGACCTGAAAACGATTGTAACATTATCTTAATATCGGTCTCCCACTCAAAATGTGAACTCCTGGGTCTGGTGCGTGACGATATAACAGATATGTCTATAACACACATGGATGAGAAGCGATTTCTTCAGGGCAAGAGACTCTGTTTCCATTTTAACAGCGGCACACGCCTAAACTATGATATGCTAATGTCAATCATGCCGGAACTCAAGTCACGTTATGACTTTATATTCATACCGGTCATGCATCGGCTCAAAACCCACGCATACTGGCAGCGTTGGGGAGCCACTGAGTTCTACCGGGACGCAGAAAGCGTTTATTACAAATTAACTTGGGCTAAGATTTAAGCCGCTCAGAGATTGCTACGCGGTAGGATTCTCCGATTGGGATTACGCTGGCATTCTCCATTGTAATCTGTGTGCGGCTGTTGTTGATGATCCGTTTCAGGTTCACTATGTATGACTTGTGGACGCGGGCAAAACGGTCATCAGGCAACTGTTCAAGGATGCGTTTCATGCTCATTAGCACTACCAAAGGAGTGGTGGCATCCAGATGGTATATCTTGAGATATTCCCCCATTCCCTCAATGTAGAGTATATTCTCAGGCTTGACGCGTACTTGCTTGTAGTCTGTCTTGAATACAAGGTCGCTTTCTGCTTTCTGCTGATTCTCTGCTATACGGGTCAATTCTTCCAGCTTGTCCTGATGCATACGGTTCTGAGCCTCAAGATTCTTCATCTCTTTCTCAGTGTGGAGGCTGCGGATATATGCCATAGCACCCAAGTCAACTCCAATCAGCAGAATGGCCAGGAACAGTTTCATGGTCTCTGGACGTAGGGGCCGATGCCCGTTATCAGGCATCATAGGCGGACGCATTCCTTCAGGCGGAGGAGCCATACCATCCATCGGCATTGGAGGAGGTACATCCTGCATCATTGGCGGCGGGCCCTGAAACTGTCCGGGCTGCATGCGGGAATCGGGCGGATTGCCCACATTGAAACAGTAAAATCCGAATGCAGTCAGCAGAACCAGAGTCACTGGAATGTAAACGATAAGTTTCTTGCGGAAGAATAGGGGAGCAAGCAGGAAATGGTGCAGCAGGAACAGCAACAGAAAGGGTAAGATCTGAAGAACAATCTGCCAAATGTTATTTAATAGTCCTGTGTGAGCCATATCCATAGGGACAAATTTATAGGTTTTATCATTTGGATAAAGCCGTTTTGTTTAGGAAAATCGGGCGTTTGTATATTTTTTTTGCAAAGGGTGGATACCGGTTCTACTTTAGTGACAGGTATTTCAAAAACAAACGCATTATGAAAAAAGGATTTTTTGCTCTATTTATAATGTTGCTGGGTTGCGGAGGTTATTCGCCGGACAGTCTTATTAACAATCTTGAGCTGACGACTCAGAACACAGAGACACAAAGCAGCAGTAATGACACTACGACTGTGGCACCAAAATTTGATCAATCCTCTCTGTCCGGAGACAGCATATCCGGTACCAAGTTTGACAGGACCATACAGATAGTATTTGCCGATGGCGGTGCCCATGTTACGGGTGATATAAACAATACTATAACTGTTGATGGCAATTATGTGACAGTGAACAACACAACCGATGAAAAAGTAATTTATGAACTGTCAGGCACCTCAAATGACGGATCGATCAAACTCTATAGTTCCAAGAAACAGGCATTGGTCCTTGACGGCCTTGAACTGACCAGCACAAAAGGAGCTGCAATAAACAATCAGGGAAAGAAGAAGTGTTTTGTGGTTGTAAAGGGGATAAATGTCCTCAAAGACGCTACCACATATTCTTCAACGCCGACCGATGAAGATGAAAAAGCTGCGCTGTTCAGTGAAGGAGAGCTCGTATTCAGCGGTGACGGAACGCTGAATGTAACTGCACAGGGCAAGTCCGGAATAACCAGTGACGATTACGTACACTTTATGGAATCACAGGTAATAAACGTGACTTCCAGTGCCGGACATGGAATCCGCGGCAAGGATGCGGTTATTATATCTGACGGAACTGTCAGCGTAAGTGTATCGGCCAATATGAAAAAAGGTATTACGTCCGATTCTCTGGTATGTATCAACGGCGGTGAAACTGTTGTAAATGTTTCAGGAGCAGCTGCATATGACAGTGAAGATGCTGAATACAAAGGAACTGCGGGTATTAAGGCTGACTATCTGTTTGAGATCAACGCAGGCTCTTTAAGCATAACAAACACCGGAACAGGAGGTAAAGGCATAAGCGGAGACTTGACAGGCTGTTTCAATGGCGGTTATGTAAGAGTTGTTACAAAGGGTTCCAATTATGGACAATCCTCTTCAAACCGCTACGGTAGCGGTTCTTCAAACAGTGTATCGGCCAAAGGCATAAAGTTTGACGGCAACCTGTTCTTTAACGGCGGAACGGTTGTTGTAAACAGCACTGCGCATGAGGGCATTGAGTCAAAGGGTAACATTATGATAACAGACGGTGTGGTTTACAGTTATTCTGCTGCTGACGATGCCATGAATTCTGCCGGTACATTCACCATTCAAGGCGGATATGTTTGCGGATATGCAGTAAAGAATGACGGCCTTGACGCCAACGGTAATTTCTACATCAAAGGCGGTACTGTCTATGCTATAGGCAAGGCTCAACCGGAAGTAGGCATAGATGCCAACACTGAAGGAGGTTACAAACTCTATGTAACAGGTGGTACAATCATTGCTATTGGAGGATTGGAATCAGGTTCTAGCTTTTCGCAGAACTGCTACCAGGCATCATCATGGGATACAAACAAATATTATTCCCTTACAGTTGGGTCTGATGTGATTGTGTTCAAGACCCCTTCAAGTGGCGGTACGCCTCTGGTGGTTTCTGGTGCATCTACACCAACTCTTATGTCAAATGTGACAGCTACAAACGGTACGGTAATATTAGAAGGAATGATAATCACAAACGGTTCAGTCAGTGGAGGTACCCAAGTTTCATTATCATCGTACACAGGCGGTAATGGCGGAGGGTTTGTTCCAGGAGGTCCAGGTGGTCCTGGAGGCCCTGGAGGCCCTGGAGGTTGGTGATCCTAGGCACGGAACAGGTCCGGACGGCCATCATGGTGCACTTTCAAAACCTGTCTAAGCAGACTGTTTACTGCCTCCAGATCATTGTTTACCGCTTTTCGTATCATTATTGTTTGTTCTTTTACAATCTAATCTTTTTCTATAATCCTTAGGACTCATGCCATTCAAGCGTGAGAAAAACTTGCTGAATGAGGGCGTGTCGGCAAAATGCAGTTGATCAGCTATCTGGTTGATGCTCAGTTTGGAGGTTTTTAAAAGGAAAGAGGCCTCCATAAGTAGCATCTGATTGATATAATCTACAACGGTGCGGCCACTTACCTGACGGACAACGCGGGAGAGATAGACTGTAGAGATGTGGAGCTGGTCGGCGTAGAATGCTATGTCGTGGTGCTGGGCAAAGTGTTGGGGCAGCAACCGTATAAAGCCTATGAATATTTCCTCAACACGCTGAGGTGTCTCGCGGTGTACTATAGCGCTGTTTTGGGCGTTCTGCAGTTCAAGCAGGAAAATGGAATAGAGCATGCGCAACACTTCTGCTTTATAGATATGGTCAGAATGCAGATAGCCGATTATCTCACGCATCTTCATTATCAGGTGCTGTGCCGCATCAGATTCCAGCGTCTGCTTAGGCTCATGCAGCTGCACTATCGGCATGCAGGCCAGATGTACAAGGTCATGGACCGATGGAGCCTCGATGGTAACATGCTCATCGGCCATAAGGCAGTAGCCGTGGAAATCGGTCGAAGTTGCGGTTACGATGATGGGGAATCCCGGCGAATAGATGTACAGGTCGTTGGGTTGCAGCGTCAGTTCTCTTCCATTGTAATGAATAGTCATCCAACCTTTGTCAACCACCATAAAGGCAAAACAGGAAACAAATCCCTGCAGCAGGTTGCTGCTGCAACTGTAAAACATGCACAATTACCCAAGGCTAACTAACTCCCTGAGTCATCAACAAAGAAAGACCGGTGGAACCATTCCACCGGTCTTTCATCTATTATCCTTGTCAATATTTATCTTATAAAGTGCATCGGATCCCAAGGCTCGTCACCTCTGCCTGGGGCAGGCTGTCCTCCTGTGGCCTTGAGTATCCAGGCCATATTGTTGGCCAGAGCCCTCATTGTCTGCAAGCCTTCTTTGTCCAAAGCGGCTTGTCCCGGCTCACGGCCATAAATAATGTTCCAGTATTGTGAAGTCACTACCGGCATATTCAGCATTTGGAAAGGCATATTCAGCGCCTCAAAGGTGGCTGTTGCACCGCCTCTGCGGCATACGGCTATTGCAGCCGCCGGCTTACCTGCTATTGCAGCACCGTTTGAGTAGAACGCCCTCTGCAATACAGCCAGCACAGCGCCATTAGGTTGTCCCCAATATACCGGACTACCCACAATCAGGGCATCCGCCTGAGCAAACTTACTGCTTATTGCATTACACACATCATCATTAAAAACGCACGCGCCAGGATTCTCCTTGCACTTGTTGCAAGCCATGCATCCGCGTATAGGCTTGTTTCCAATCCAGATAATTTCACTCTCAATGCCATTCTTCTCCAACTGCTTTGAAACTTCTGTCAGTGCAATAGCCGTGTTTCCCTGTTTACGTGGGCTGCCGTTAATAAGTAATACCTTCATATCCTAATTCTTTAATTTCTTTACTTGACAATTATCAAGTCACTCTGAGTTATTTCTTACGTTTCAGCCAGTGGTTCTTGAGCCACTCACGTACGGGCTCGTCGTATGCCTTGAGCAGACCGTAGGCCAGCAGGATTGAGATTACCACTACGCCCAGATTGACCATGATGTGCATCCATAGCGGTGCATCCTGATGGTCTTCAACCCATGACATCTGCATGTACATGATGGGGTAATGGGTTATATAAATCGGGTAGGAGATGTCACCCAGCCATTTGCAGACCGCAGTGCTTTTCTTATCGGTCGTAACGCTGCCGGCACCAGCCAGAACTATGATCGGGAACAGGATCAGTATGCTTACAGCCTGATACAGGCCATCGGGCACACCTGTTTCACCGCCGATGCACGGCACGGAGAATATCACGATAATGGCCAGGCTGCACCACCAGAAACCGCCCCTGAGGTGTATGGGTGATCCGCTGGGGTTGGCATCGGTCATGTGGGTGGGTAGTATGCGTGATATGAGCAGTCCGCAAAGGAACGGGTAGAGCAGACGGGTAAACCCTATGTACATCTGCTGCGTTGTAAGGCTCCAACCTCCTATTACAGTATATTGCGGGCCGTCGGGGAACAGGCCGAAAACGTCCCATCCAATAGTAAGGTCAAGGGTAAAGAACGCACAGCCGATGCACAGTATTGCGAGTGCTATTTTTGGCAGATGACGCAGTACAAAGGCGTAGAGTATGTTGCCTATGTACTCAAAGGTGAGTGACCAGTTTGGGCCATTAAATGAATTCAGTTCTCCCCAGCCGCGTATGTCAAGCCCCATTCCGCATGGAATCATGAGCAGACCCATTATAAAGCATAGGGCGAATTTCCAGCCAGGAGTGCTTAGCGTCTGAGGGAAGTATGATCCGGAGAAGAAGAACAGGGCGGCTCCTACAACTGTTCCTGCAATCACCATGGGGTGCAGTCGGGTAAGACGGCGCTTGAAATAGCCCCAGGTAGTCATGCGGTCCCATCGGTCATCGTATGCATATCCTATCACAAAACCGCTTAGGGCAAAGAAGAAATCCACTCCCAGGTATCCGTGGTTTACAATCTGTGTCCCGAACGTGGGAACGTAAGTCTCAAAACAATGGAACACAATAACCATAAGCGCAGCCACGCCGCGCAGTCCGTCAAGTACCTCATACCTTGGTTTTGACTCCAGATATACGTTTTCTTTTGCCATATCGATTATCGTTGTCGTGATACGCAAAGATAAACAAAATGTCCCAGAATCATTATTAGAGGTATTACGTAATTATAATGTTTCAACCCAGGTCTTGAGGGAGTTCTTTGATGCTCCGTTCAGGGTTTTGCCCGGTTTCCAGTTGATGGCGGGGTAGGCTGCTGCAAAGTCATTGTTTGCCTTATCTACAGTGCTTCCGCCCGATGTGGCAAAGAGTATGACTGTCTTGCCCTCAAATCCGTATGCCTCAATGAAGGTGTTGATGATTGTGGGTGCTGTGTACCACCATACGGGGAACCCTATGAATATGCAGTCATAGCTGCCGGCATTCTTCAGGTCTTTTATTATTGCAGGCCGTGAGTTCTTATCTATCATCTCCAAGCTGCTGCGTGAGTTACGGTTATGCCAGTCCAGGTCAGCATCAGTGTACCTTACCTCCGGCTTGATCTCATAAAGTGTGCCGCCTGTAACATCGGCCAAATCCTTAGCCACACTCTCTGTAGTTCCGGTGGCCGAAAAGTATGCTACTAATGTCTTCATATTGTGAAGGTTTTAAACAATATAATTAAAGCAAGAATTCCAAAATCGCTTTATTGAATGTTTCAGGGTTCTTGTTTGCAATAAAATGGTTGCCGGGGATTATGGAGAGTTGAGCTCCGGGAATGCTTTGCGCAATCAGGCGCGTGTGTTTGTCTTTAATCATGTCCTTATTGCCGGCTATAACCAGAGTAGGGCATTTGATCTGTGAGAGCTCAGCTGGATCCACATTGGGATCGTTCACCATCAGACCCAGCAATTCGGCATTCTGCTTGGCTTCTGGGCTTTTATTGGCAAACATCCTGGCTATTCTGTAGCCTATTTCGATTGGAATCTGCACGTTTGGCTTTACGCCTTTGGCATTCAGGTTGGCACCGTTCAGGATCAGTTTCTCTACACGTTCAGGGTGGGCAAGGGCAAATACCATTGCTATATTTCCGCCATCAGAGAATCCAAGGATATGGGCTTTCTCTATGCCGTGTTCATCCATAAACTCCAGCAGGTCCTGTGCAAACTGGCGTATGGTGAAAGGGGCATCGCCACGTGGTGTCTGCCCGTGTCCGCGGGTATCAATTGCAATTACTCTGAAGTGTTCAGACAGAGGGTCCATCTGGTGCTCAAAGTAACTGCAATCCTCACCGTTTCCGTGGAGCAGTATCAAAGGGAACCCCGTTCCCTTTTCAATGTAGTGGTGCTTTATATCCATGATCGTTCCAAAGGTACACTAATCTAATCACCCTCACAACATTTCAATGGTATCTAAATAACCGGTTCTCACATGGGATGCGTCTGGCAGAGTGGGTATAGATAAAAATGACTACTTTTGCAGCCTGTAAGAATTATGATCTAATATGTACTTTTCCGGAATAATTGTAGGTGCAGCAGTATTTCTGATCATTGGGATCTGTCATCCCATAGTAATCAAAATGGAGTATTATTGGGGTAAGAAAAGCTGGTGGGTGCTGGCTCTTGCGGGTACAGTAT
>JAFZKR010000058.1 GCA_017551845.1 Bacteroidaceae bacterium | reverse complement strand
TGATGCAGTAATGGGAGAGGCCGTTGGTGACGATGAGCCAGTCAACCTTGAGGACGAGGTTGTACCTTGATATTTGGCTGAAGACCTGACGGCTGAGAGTTACATCGTGAGCTTTGTACTCTACTATGATGCGGGGTGTGCCGGTGCGGTCATAGACTACGGAGTCACAGCGGCGGCTCATGCCGTTCAGGGAAATGGTCTGCTCATTGGCTATATGGGAGAGGGGGAAGCCTTTGTAACCCACAAGGAATGAGACGAATGCCTGACGGACATGCTCCTCAGGGGTGAGACGGACCCACTTGCTGCGGACGGGGTCCCAAATGAATGATTTGTCACCTTCCTCTTTTATTTTGGCATCAAAGGGGGGCAATTTCAACTGAATCATTATATCTTTGCATATAACACCTGAACCTTGAGGCAAAGGTAAAGAAACGAATTGATATGGCAACATCAGGGACTACATATCGCCAGATTCTGGCCGAACTTAAGAAGGGTAACTATGCACCTGTCTATTATCTGATGGGTGATGAACCGTTCTTCATTGATTCATTGTCCGAATACATCAGGGAGAATGCACTGCCTGAGGAGGCCCGGGATTTCAATCAGCTGGTTCTTTACGGCAATGATACTACGATGAGTGAGGTGATACAGCGGGCGAGAGCGTATCCGATGGGAGCCGACAGGCAGGTGATCATTGTCAAGGAGGCTCAGCACTTGCTGAAGAAGGAGGGTGAGGGCTCAGGACAGGCCTCTCCGTACGATATTCTGGCATCATACCTGCGTCAGCCTCAGCTGAGCACTGTACTGGTGTTCTGCCACAAGAACGGGAAGCTGGACGGGCGTAAGAAAGTGGCCGGGGATATTGAGAGAATCGGGGTGCTGTTCGAATCCAAGAAGATACGTGAGGATGCTATGCCGGCATTCGTGACGGAATTCATGGGCGAGAACGGCCTGAGCATATCGGCCAAGGGGATATCCATGCTTACAGAGGCCGTGGGTGCGGATTTGAGCAGGATGAACTCCGAGATGAACAAGCTCGTGGCTGCCATGCCCAAGGGAAAAACCGAAATTACTCCCGAATTCATTGAAGAACTTGTGGGTATAAGCAAGGATTTCAACATTTTCGAGTTCAGGGACGCCCTGATAAACAAGGATGTACTCAAGGCAAACCGTATAGCCGCATACTATGAGAGTAATCCCAAGATGTACCCCATGCAGCTGGTTACGGCTGCTATATTCCCGTTTTTTGCGAATCTGATGCTTGCTTTCTATTCTCCTGACAAGACCGATACAGGTATTGCCGACCAGCTTGGATTGAGGAGTACGTGGGGAGTTAATGATTACGTGATAGGGATGAGGAATTACACGGCTACCCAGTGCATGAACATTATAAGCGCCATAAGGAAGTATGATGCCAAGTCCAAAGGCGTGGATGCTACGGCAAATACGGGTGAAGGGCTGCTGAAAGAGCTGCTTTACATCATTCTCCACTGATTTAATCATTATTAACTTTTACAATTGTACTTTTGGTGCATAGACGGCATCATTTAATGATGTTGTTTGTGTTTTTTAATCCCCATGTTTGCATCCAAATGTGTTATGCGGAACAGAGCGGATTATATGCTTTATGCAAAGTACTCCTGATACCATACATTATTCATTCGTTTTTATAAAACACTATTTTTCAGCATATTTATAATACAATATTTAAACTGATGGAACATGATGTGGAAATGCATTATGCATAACATGCTTTTTGACACGAAAAGAGGCTGTGTTAGTGAATAATATATTGTTTTTCAGACAATTACTTTAATTATTTAAACCAAATTTCAAGTGGTATTCCGCCTCCTGTGGCGCTTTAACTGAAAGGATCTCTATTCGTGAAAATATTGTGAAGTTTACAATTGTACTTTTTACAAAAGTGCGATACATTTGGATTAGTTTGTTTGCACAAAAGTATTTATTACATTTGTAACACATTTGATTTTATCCATTTTTTGCGGTATGAATATGAAAGAGAGGATTAATGTATTGATGGAGATGTACAATATGTCACCTACGCAGTTTGCACAAGCTGTAGGGATGCAGCGTTCCACACTGCAGCATATAATGAACGGGAGGAATGAACCTAGCCTGAATGTGGTCAGGAGCATACATGCAGCACTTCCTGATGTGGATCTGGACTGGCTGCTGACGGGTGAAGGGAAACCCTTGAAGGGTGAACAGACTGTAGGAATAACTGACGATTATCCCCTCTTCAGAGCGGCTGAGAATCCCATATTCCGGCCGGAAGGCGGGACATCGGACGAATTTCCTGTCCACGAAGCGGTTGAAAAGCCTTCAAGAACGAGGAAAAGAGCTGAAAACAAATCAGTTGAGAGCGTCAATGCATCGGCTCCACAGGAACCGCAGATGAGGGTGAAAGAGATAGTGGTTTTCTATGAGGACGGTACCTATCAGAAATTTTCTTCCAACTTATTAAAAAAATAATACTGTTTTTTTGTTTTTTTAAAGAATAGAGATTAAGTTTGCTACCAGAAACGATAAACAAATCTTACTTATGAAAAAATATTTTTCAATCATTGCCTTGGCACTCATAGTTTTGAGTGGCTGCAGGAGTAGTAAAAACGCTACAGAAAACATCCAAAATGAGGTGTGGCAGACTATTCTTGTCAAGCAGCTTGATGCATCAATCAACAATGACATCATCACTGCGAAGTATGAGAACGGCACCACTTTATATTACAGGATTCTTGACAACTTCGGCAATGTGGCGCTCACATGGGACCGTTCAGGCGGAAGGAAGAGTTCAGATGAAGGCTACAGTGCATATAAGGGTGCTATTGATATCCCCTCGTTCGTGGTATCGGGTGCCCATGACGAATTCACCTTCAGGGTTGTGGAGATTGATGACGACGCTTTCAAGGGTTGCACCAATGTGACATCAATCAATATCCCTTACAGCATCAACCGTATCCTGAACAACGCTTTCAGCGGCTGCTCATCGCTGACAGAGATCACTGTAAACCCGAACAATCCCACTTACAAGGATGTGGACGGTATCCTGTTCAGCAAGGACAACAAGATGCTTATCAAGTATCCGGCCAAGAGGAAGATTGTGGAGTACATTATCAATGAGGAGGTTTCATTCATCTGCCCGGAGGCTTTCCAGGACTGCGCTTACCTGAAGAAACTGACTGTGGGTAACTTTGTGACCGCCATAAGTGACTATGCTTTCAAGAACTGCGCCGCTCTTGAGGAGGTGACGCTGGGGGGTAACGTGAGAATCATAGGCGTGGAGTCATTCTTCGGGTGTACGAAACTGGCTACAATCAACTCACGCGGTATTTTCCCGCCTCACAACTGTCCTACTGTGTTCGAGGCTGCCACCAAGGAGACATGTAAGGTGTATGTTCCGAAAGGCCAGCTGTTTAATTACAAGAGGCGTCTGGAATGGGGCGAATTCAAGAATATGGTGGAATTCTGATTGAGAGGAGTTTTGCTTAATATTGCTAAGGTTCATGGCCACTCTGCGTAAGGGTGGCTTTTTTTATTATTTTTGCAGTGATAAATTAAGAAGCGGATGAAAAAATACCAGTTGGATTTGGTGGTGGCGGATAACCGTATGGTGGGGCCTAATGTGACGCTCCTGACCTTGCAGTGTCCGGGGACGCTTCCGGATATGGTGGCGGGACAGTTTGCGGAACTGCAGGTGCCAAGCGCCAAGGTGTTGCTGCGCAGACCGATATCCATTCATTACATAGACAGAGAGAGGAATGAGGTGGGGTTCCTGATTCAGATAGTTGGTGACGGGACGGCATCGCTTGCCTCACTTGTTCCAGGTGATACGATTAACGTGCTGCTGCCTCTCGGCAACGGTTTCGGCTATAGGAGTACACATGTTTCAAGGCCTCTGCTTATAGGCGGAGGTGTGGGTGTGGCGCCGCTGCTGTTCCTTGGTCAGGAGTTTGCGGGACATGGAATTAAGCCTACTTTCTTGCTGGGAGGACGCACTGAATCACTCATCCTGCGCAAGGAGGAGTTTATGATATATGGCGATCTTTTCATGACGACTGAGGACGGCTCGGCCGGAGAGAAGGGTTTTGTGACCGGCCACAGCCTGCTTCTGGACAGCGAGCAGTTTGACAGGATATATGCCTGCGGTCCCACACCTATGCTAAAGGCTGTGGGGAGATGGGCACATGAGCATGAAACAGCCTGTGAGGTGTCGCTTGAGCACCGTATGGCGTGCGGTATAGGTGCATGTCTGTGCTGTGTTGAGGATACTGTCGATGAGGGTAATGTGTGTGTATGTAAGGAAGGTCCTGTTTTTTCAATTGAGAGGCTGAAATGGTTCAACTGAATACTAATATAGGCTCACTTGAGCTCAAGAACCCGGTGATGACGGCATCGGGGACTTTTGGGTACGGAACGGAATACTCAGACTTTATGGACATCAGCCGTCTGGGCGCCATTATAGTAACAGGTACTACGCTCAATCCCAGGCAGGGTAATCCTTATCCGCGCATGGCTGAGACTCCATCGGGTATGCTCAATGCTGTGGGGCTGCAGAACAAAGGCGTTGATTATTTTGTTGACCACATTTATCCTGAGGTAAGAAAAATCAACACTTCTATAATTGTGAACGTATCCGGATCATGCGTTGATGACTATGTTCAGACTGCCGGCATAATCAATACTCTTGATGATATACCGGCTATAGAGCTTAATATTTCCTGCCCCAATGTAAAGCAGGGCGGTATGGCGTTCGGTGTTAATCCTGATAGCGCCGCACAAGTAGTTTCCGCCGTCCGTAAGGCATATGATAAGACGCTGATAGTTAAGCTTTCACCAAACGTCACTGATATCACCGAGATAGCCCGTTCAGTAGAAGGCGCTGGTGCTGACAGCGTATCACTCATAAACACCATGCTGGGTATGGCCATTGATGCTGAGAAGCGCAAACCCATACTCTCCACCATTACCGGCGGCATGAGTGGACCGGCCGTGAAACCGGTTGCTCTGCGTATGGTCTGGCAAACCGCAAAAGCAGTAAAAATTCCTGTCATTGGACTGGGCGGCATCTGCTCTGCAACCGATGCTATTGAATTCCTTCTTGCCGGCGCATCCGCCATTCAAATCGGAACTGCAAACTTTATAGATCCTTCAGTCTCCGAGAAAGTCATTGACGGCATTGCCGATTACCTGCAGCGCTACGGTTTCAATTCTGTACATGATATAATAGGGGCTTTAGAGATTTAATCTGGGAGAACTTTTTGAGGTATCAGTATCTGAAATCTCGCAGAACTATCAGTTTTGGGAGACAACGTTCCGTGGCTACTCCGGCCATTTCCGGACCCTAAACGTCGAACGCCTCCCTTTTAATCCCCTACGGGGCTTAACGGTCGTTGAACGAAGCGCCGTTCTTAACGGGATCCTCCAAAAGGCCTCCGCTTAACGCCACTGCACTGATGCTCCCAAAACTGATAGTTCTGCTAATGCAAATGAGAAAGGTTCCTGCTCTACTTTAGGAGATCTGGCCTTAATTCTTTTGTTCTTTCCAAGGATTGCTGGAATTGCCAGTCGTCTATGAGGGCTTGGTTGCCGGACAGGAGGACATCGGGGACTTTCCACCCTTTGTATTCGGCGGGACGGGTATAGACTGGCGGGGCGAGGAGGTTGTCCTGGAAGGAGTCCGAGAGGGCGGACTGCTCATCAGAGAGGACTCCGGGAATGAGGCGGACGATGCTGTCGGTCATGACGGCGGCGGCGAGTTCACCTCCGGTGAGTACGTAATCGCCGATGCTTATCTCGCGGGTTATGAGGTGCTCGCGGATGCGGTAGTCGATTCCTTTGTAG
>JAFZKR010000057.1 GCA_017551845.1 Bacteroidaceae bacterium | reverse complement strand
TGTACTGTTTTGTACTCAAAGGTTGACTTTGCACTTGACTGGTGCTGATTCGCGCTGGAGTCGGTTAAGTGCGGTTACCACATATATATATTGGGTGGCTCCGTCGCGATAGGACAGATTAAGGAATGAGTGGCGTGTGATGGCTGCAATATGTGCGGGGTCGTCCAGATTGATTGACTCGCCCTTTTCAAATTTGTAAACCACGTATTGTATTGCCTTGTCCATCTCCTTGCGGGCTCTTGGTGCTGTCCAGAACAGTACCGGTCCGTCCTTGGTATCTATCGTCATCATTTTGCGGACCTTCCCGGGTGTGTTGGAGGGCATATTGTCGCTGAGTGGTTGGAGAGCCGGGCTGTTGTAGTATTCCTTTGTTAGTATGGTGCGGTATTCGCGCGGGTTATCGACCACTGATTTTGCTGGCCAATGACAACTTCCCTGCAAGCCACGCATGATGCGTTGAAGGTTCATCTTGTGACGTAGCTGGTGGCTCTCAGGATGGTTCGGGTCTTTACCTTGTACAGTCCTCTCTACGTCCTGACCTATATACATGAGACACTTTCCTGCATGGTCCGACCACCATTTGGTTAGGATGGAGTAGTCGGCAGCCTGATTGCCTGTGTTCCAATAGACCTGCGGAATGCAGTAATCCATCCATCCTTTGTCAATCCAAAGGAGTACATCGGCATAGAGTCCGCTCCAGTTTTCAAATCCCGATGATTCGCTGCCATCGGGGTATTGGGCGGACTTGTTGCGGTAAATGCCGAATGGTGAAATACCGAACTTTACCCAAGACTTTATGTCCTTGACAGTCTTGTAGAGCTGCTCTATGAACAAGTTTACATTGTCACGGCGCCAGTCATCCTTGTTGTTGAAACCACGCGGATCTTTCTTGAATGATGCATCGTCATTGAACTTGAGATTGCCGTCAGGGTAGGGATAGAAGTAATCGTCGATGTGGAATCCGTCTATGTCATAACGGGTTACAATATCGGCTGCCACCTGGCAGATATAATCACGGTTTTCTTTGAGTGCAGGGTCAAACAGTGCAAGGTCGCCGTATTTGATTATACGTTCAGGATGGAGTGTCATCTGATGATTTGCGGCGAATTCTGTCGTGGGTTTAGTCTTGGCGCGGAAGGGGTTTACCCATGCGTGAAGTTCCATACAGCGTTCATGGCACTCTTCAATCATGAATTGGAGCGGATCCCAATCCTCATCAGGAGATTGTCCCTGAATGCCGGTCAGATATGCGCTCCAAGGCTCTATGTCTGATTTGTACAGAGCATCGGCCTCGACACGAACCTGAAACAATATGGCATTGATGCCGCATGACTGGAGTGAGTCGAGCTGACGGGACAGTTCCGTTTTCAGTTCAGCGGTGGGGATGCCTTCGAACTGATGGTTCACCGCCTGTATCCATGCACCACGAAACTCCCGTTTAGGAGTGGCAGCACTGCACATCAGCACTGTAAGTAGTGACAATATGATGCAGGTGAGCCTTTTTCTCATTTTTTTGGCAGATTGTTGTACTCTTCAAGTGCTTCGGCCAAGAGCTTGAGGGCATCCTTGAGGTCCTCAATATTAAGCACGTATGCCAGACGGACCTGGTCGCGGCCGTACTGGGGATCAGAGTAGAAACCTGTACCGGGAGCCATCATGATGGTCTTGCCGTCACGACGGAAATCAGTCAGGCACCATTTGCAGAACTTTTCACAGTCATCAATAGGCAGTTTGGCTGTGGTGTAGAAAGCACCCATAGGTATTGGTGAATACACTCCGGGTATCTTGTTCAGTCCGTCAATCAGATATTTACGGCGTGTAATGAACTCCTCATAAGTGTTTGTCATATACTCACGCGGTGCCGATATTGAAGCCTCAGCTATCACCTGGCCGATAAGCGGCGGGCAGAGACGTGCCTGGCAGAACTTCATGACGGCATTGCGAACATCCTGATTCTTGGTGGCAATGGCGCCGATGCGGATTCCGCATTCTGAGTAACGCTTTGATACTGAGTCAATCAGAATTACATTATTCTCAATACCTTCAAGGTGGCAGGCTGAGATATAAGGTAAACCGGTGTAAATGAACTCACGATATACCTCATCAGAGAACAGATACAGGTCATATTTCTTGACCAGATCACGCAGCTGCAGCATCTCTTTACGGGTGTAAAGATAACCTGTGGGGTTGTTGGGGTTGCAGATAAGTATGCCTTTGGTACGCTCGGTTATAAGCTCCTCAAACTTCTCAACCGGGGGCAGTGCAAATCCGTCCTCAATGGTTGAAACAATGGGTTTGATTACAGCTCCGGCCGATACTGCGAATGCCATGTAGTTGGCGTAGGCAGGCTCCGGAACTATAATCTCATCACCAGGATTCAAGCAAGTCATAAACGCAAACAGAACCGCCTCAGATCCTCCGCTGGTTACGATGATGTCATCGGGTTCAAACTTGATCTGATACTGCTCGTAATAGTCGCACAGTTTTTTCCTAAGGCTCAGGAATCCCTGCGAGGGGGTGTATTCCAGCACCTTGCGGTCAATCTTCTTGAGTGTGTCAAGACCAATCTGCGGTGTGGGCAGATCGGGCTGACCTATGTTAAGATGATAGACCTTGATGCCTTCGGCCTCAATCTTCTGTGCAATGCCTGACAGTTTGCGGATAGGCGAACTGGGCATTATCTCAGCGCGGTTGGAGATTTTCATTTCAATAAAAAGTTCTGTTTGCTATTTAAAATGCAAAAATACAACAAACCGTGGGCTTAACACCCACGGTTTGCATATAATTTTATTATAAATAGGTATATTAATGTATCCTCTTGCCCAGAATCAGGTTGTCGCCCGATGCATCCACAGTCCAGATCTCAGGCTTGCGGCCGGTACCGCCGTCGTGGTGAACTGAATATAGCAACTGACCGTCAAAGGTCTTGAACAGCATTCCGTGACCGGAGTTGTCACCCTTGAATGCCTTCTCCTCCTGGATCCACGGGCCCTTGATGCTACCGCTCTCAGACCATGCTATACCTTGAGCGTAACGGTTCTCACCCCAGCTTGACCAGAGCATGCCCAGACGACCGGTCTCGGTGCGGAACATCTGCGGGCCATCGGTTACCCAACCCGGCATCTTCATGCCGAATGTGGCCTCGCCGATTGAGTTCATCTCCTTTGACCATGCTGCCTCCGATGCACGGAAGATGGTGGTGGGCTCTGCTGTACGGTGAGTCAGGTCTTTTGACAGCGGCATGTAAGCCATTGTGCCGTCAATGAGTTGAGTCCACTCGTGTACGAATACCATATAAATTGTATCGTTCTCCTCATAAAGTGTGCCGTCAATGATATCCCAGGTTGTGGGGCCGAGACAGAATGTCGAGTCCTTGACAAGCGGCAGATAGGGACCGTCAACCTTGTCCGATACCAGAAGCTGTGTCTGGTTCAGAGGAACGTTGTAACGGCGGGGAACCTGCTCGATGCAGACTCCGTGATTGTTCCAGGTGCCTGCATAGTAGAACTTGTCACCGAACTTATGGATCTCAGCAGCTGCTACGAACTGTCCCTGCATCCATGTGCCGGATATATCGATTACGTTGTAGGGGCCGGTCCACATCTCAAGGTCTGTGCTCTTGTAAAGTGCACCGCCGGTGCTGGTGAGCCAATAGGTCTTGGTTTCGGGATCCGGATAGATGAACGGGTCACTCATGGAGAGTTCCTTAAGTGAAACGGTGCGGACCTGAGGTGTGGGACGCTGCATTGCGGGCATCTGCATTGCAGGACGCTGTGCTGTCTGACCCTGCGGGCGCTGTGTGCGCTGACGGTTTGCGCCACCCATGGGCATCATACCGCCAAAGTTACGCTGCCCGGGATTGGCCGGGGGAGCCTGCTCGCCGCGTGGAACATTTACAATGACATTGTTGTCTTTTACAGCCTGTGTTTCAGTTGTTTTTTTGGGGCCGGCGTACATGCATGAAACGACCAACAGCGGAGCTATGGCCGCAAGAATAAGGTTAAAATTTTTCATATTTAAGCGTTAATTGATTTGTTCTTGGACAGCAAATATAGTTACAATTCCAAAAAACAGACATAATAATGACAATTATTCAAAAATAAACATATTTTTGCATCTGAATAAAGGGACACTTAACTCTAAATAAAAAAGAATATGAAAAAAGTACTATCTATTTTGCTTGCAGCAACTCTGATTTTCTCAGTTGCAGGTTGTTCATCATGGTCAAAGACTGCTAACGGCGGCCTTATCGGCGGCGGTGCAGGTGCTGCTATTGGTGCAGGTATCGGTGTCCTGTTAGGCGGTGACGCAGAGAGTGCCGCAATCGGTGCCGCTCTCGGCGCAGGTGTAGGCGGTGGCGCTGGTGCTATCATCGGTAACCGTATGGACAAGAAGGCTGAAGAGCTTGCAGCTCTTGAGGCAGCCAAGGTTGAGACAATCACTGATGTAAACGGTCTGGAGGGCCTTAAGGTTACATTCGACAGCGGTATCCTGTTCGGATTCAACAGCTCGAACCTGAGTGATGAGTCAAAAGAGACTTTGAGCAAGTTTGTCGAGACTATGAAGGATATGGAGCAGACAGACATCACCATTTACGGTCACACTGACAATGTAGGTACAGAGCAGGCTAACGAGAGAGTATCTGCCCGTCGTGCCGACGCTGTTGCCGATTACCTCAAGAAGTGTGGTATGAGCAAGGATCGTATCATCACCAAGGGTATGTCATTCAACATGCCGGTTGCTTCCAACGATACCGAGGAGGGTCGTGCACAGAACCGTCGTGTGGAGATTTATATCACTGCTAATCAGGAGATGATGAAGGAGGCTGCAGGAATCTGATAGTGTCTCATTTTGAATGAAAATGCGGAGCATGAGAATGTCTCCGCATTTTTTTTGCAGTAACGACTAACGGTTGTTTTTTTACTTTACTTTTGCAGAAGCCTGACATGTGGTGTTCAAATCATATACTCAGGCTTATGGAGATTACACCTAAAGAATTAATATAATGATTAAAGTTGCAGCAGCGGTTCCGCAGGTAAGGCTTGCGCAGCCTATGAGTAATGCCCGTGCGTGCCTTGAATTGATCAGGGAGGCGCACTCAGGAGGAGTTGAAGTTATATGTTTCCCTATGTTAACCCTGACAGGATTCACTGCGGGTGACCTGCTTTGCAATAATCTTCTTGTCTCCAGGTCAACAGAGGCACTTAAATGGCTTGCACGGCAAACTGCAGGACTCAAACCGATGGCTGTTGTAGGTTTGCCTCTGGAAAGGGGAGGACGGTTCTATGATGCTGTTGCGTTCATCAAAGGCGGCAAGGTGCTGGGCTACAGGACAGAGCCGAATCCTGTGCATAGATGGTTCTCGGATGCTTCTGGCGACAAGAGGTTCAAGCAGATCGGTATAGCCATTGATATAGACTCATGTTCGGGTTGCCCGGTGTCGGTCGCATTTCCTTCCGAACTGGAGGAAGGCGTAAGGTTTAAGGGCATAGTTCTTTGTCCAAGTGCGATTGAGGGCAGGGTAGGTGCTTTGGACAGTCTTCATAATACTGTTGTTTCATATTCGGCAACCAACGGTTGTTCTGTTGTGCTTGCGTCGGCGGGAGAAGGGGAATCCAGTACGGATTACTGGTATCCCGGTTATGCTGCAATTGCTGAATGCGGAGAGCTGAAAGTCCTTAAATCACCTTTCTGCGGCTTGGCTATGGCTGAGGTAAAGGGTTCAATGGGGCCGAAGGTTGCTGCGCCGGAGATGGGCCTTGAAGGTGTATCGGCTGATCCCTTCATGTGCTGCGACAAGGAACGTAAGGCCCGGGAGGCGTTTGCCATACAGTGCGGTGCTCTTCGTACAAGGCTTAAACATACCGGTATAAGGAAGGTTGTATTGGGCGTATCGGGAGGACTTGATTCCACTCTTGCCCTGTTGGTGTGTGTTTGTACGATTGACAGCATGGGGTTGGACCGCAAGAATGTGACAGGTATAACGATGCCCGGATTCGGAACCACGGATCGTACCTATAACAATGCTGTCAGTCTGATGGCTACTCTAGGCGTTGACTGGCGCGAGATAAACATAAAGGCTGCATGCCTCCAGCACTTGCAGGATATAGGTCATGACCCTTCCATACATGATTCGGCATACGAGAATGCTCAGGCGCGTGAGCGCACCCAGATTCTCATGGATGTGGCTAATGAGATAGGGGCGCTTGTGGTCGGTACAGGGGATTTGTCGGAGCTCGCTTTGGGCTGGTGCACATATAACGGAGATCACATGTCCATGTACGCTGTTAACGGAGGTGTCCCCAAAACCGCTATTCAGCATATAATAAGGTATGTGGCCGGAAACAGGCTTGACGCTCAGGTGAAACCCTATCTGCTTGATGTGATAGATACACCGATAAGTCCTGAGCTATTGCCTGGCGGAAATCAAACCCAGAAAACTGAAGACATAATAGGCCCGTATCGCCTGCACGATTTCTTTATCTGGTATTTTATGGGGCGTAGCCTCTCTCCCGTGGAGATACTTGAACTTGCAACTGAGGCTTTTGCAGGTGAGTACAGCAGGGATGAAATCAAACGTTGGCTTAAGGTCTTCCTGAAACGTTTCTTCGGTCAGCAGTTCAAGCGTTCCTGCATGCCGGATGGTCCTGATGTGTTCGGTATTTCACTTTCCCCAAGAGGCGGTTGGGTAATGCCGAGTGATGTTTCAGGCACTTTATGGCTTGAAGAACTTGATTGAGAGATTGTAAAACGCGACTTAACCATTGATTATCAATCTTTTAATGTGGCAATTGTTCCATGTTTTTGTTAACATTGTTTTCATCGCTTTTAAATACTTTAAATAACAACGTGTGCAAAAAGTGCCGACCTTTGCAGTCGAAAACAAAGGATAATTCTCATAAGCATTAATTGGTTAGTAATTAGGTTAGTAATTAGGTTCCGGACCCGAGAATTTGTGAAAATTGCAAGGTCCACTCCAAAGGGAAAAGGTCCCTGCGGAGGAAATTGAAAAAATTGAGTTCACGCGAGTGAATTCATTTTTTTTTGTACGCAGTAGGAACCGTCCCTTTTGCGGACATGAATGCACCATTTCCTATGCTATCTACACCATTTGGAAGACAAATGTATAAATATTTCTATTACAGTGAGCAAAATAATTATTCTATTGCACCAAACACAAATTAAGTGTAATTTCGCGTCATAAACCTTAACACGTAGGGGATATGAAGATCACAATTATCGGCGCCGGAAACATGGGAGGCGCAATTGCCAGAGGATTTGCAGCTAATAAAGTATTCGCAGCAAAGGATATCACATGCTGCGACCGTAGTGATGCCACACTAGATGCTCTTAAGAAGGATGTACCGGGAATAGGCACATCAAAGGAGAATGTAAAGGCCGTAATGAGTGCCGATATTGTGCTTTTCGCAGTTAAGCCTTGGATCCTACCCTCAGCTGTTGAAGAGGTTAAGGCTGTTCTTGATTACAAGAAGCAACTCATAATATCAATAGCCGCCGGTGTTGGTCTTGACAAACTGGCTGAGCTTTTTGAAAAGGGTTCCGAAAAGCCTCAGGTTGTTTATCTTATTCCCAATATCGCAGTAGAGGTAGGTGCGGGAGTATTCTTCTACTGCTCAAACACCGCGACCAAGAAGAATATGGACCTGATACAGAGACTGTTCGGTCAGGTAGGTTTTGCCAAGCAGGTTGAGGAGAAACAGATGACCGCAGGCACAGCACTTGCATCATGCGGCATAGCATATGTGTTTCGTTACATCCGCGCCAACGTTGAGGGCGGCGTTGAGATGGGCTTCTATCCCAGGGATGCTCAAGAGATTGTGCTGGGGACTATCAAGGGTGCAGTTGAACTGCTTCTGGCTCACGGTTCGCATCCCGAGCAGGAGGTTGACAAGGTGACAACTCCCGGTGGAATCACCATCAAGGGTCTGAACGCTATGGAGGAGGCCGGATTCACAAACGCTGTCATCAAAGGCCTCAAGGCCGGCAAATAATGAAGCTCGTCTATTTTCACGGTTTTATGTCATCAGGAGCCAGCGGTACGGTAGAGAGCTTGCGCCGTATGCTTCCCGATCTTGAAGTGTGTGCTCCCGATATTCCCGTTGACCCGGTTGAGGCATTGCCTTATCTGAAACAATATGTTGAAGAACAGGAACCGGATATTATTGTAGGTACGTCAATGGGCGCCATGTATGCCCAGCAGATGTTCGGATACAAAAAGATTTGTGTGAATCCATCGTTCAACATGTCCACAATGTCAAAGGTTATGAAGGCCAACACCACATATCCTTTCCAGAACGGACGCAAAGATGGTGCCAAGATTTTCAAGATTACGGGTCAGATTGTAAAGAACTTCAACATGATGGAGCGTCAGCAGTTCAAGGGTATTACTGATTTTGACCGCGAGAACACTTATGGTCTGTTCGGCATCCACGATACTACAGTCAATTGTTACGACCTGTTTAAGAAGTACTATCCTAATGCCGAGCGTTTCGACGGTGAGCATCGCCTGAACGACAAATCCTTAAAGACCGCCGTCGTTCCGCTGATCAAGCAAATCCTCCAGTTGAATTGAAAAATAGAGGGTCTATGCTGGGCCCTCTATTTTTCAATTCAAGTTCAATTCATTTATTTATATAGTCCGCGGCGGATGCTGCGCTTGGGAGTTTTCTCAAACGGCTCGGTACGGATCTCAAGTTTTGAAACCTGTGAGTAACCGGGAAGCATCTCATTAATCTTCTTTCGGTCAGCCTCAAGATGTGCCAGCACCTGCTGCTCATTCAGACCGGCAGCCTTGCCTGCCTCGTAATCAGGGAATACCAGGGCGACAAGTTTACGGCTACGTTCTACCACCAGCACCTCAGATACAAATTGCAGATTCATGTACATATCCTCAATCTCCTCAGGGTATATATTCTGACCTGAAGGACCAAGAATCATGTTCTTGCTGCGGCCCTTTATGAAGATATAACCCTGCTTGTCAATTGTACCCAGGTCGCCGGTATGGAACCAACCCTCGGGATCAATAACGTCACGTGTAGCATTAGGATTCTTATAGTAACCAAGCATAACATTGTCACCCTTTACCAGTAATTCGCCCACATTGCCCGGAGCATCACTGAACACCTGGACAGGACAACCCGGAACGGCAATACCGCAGGAACCGGCCTTATATTTCTCCCAATCAACGTATGAGATAAGCGGAGCGCACTCTGTGCTGCCGTAACCAACGGTGTATGGGAAATGCAGTTTACGCAAAATCTTCTCAACATCAGCATTCAGAGCAGCACCGCCTACTATGAGGCAATCCATCTCACCACCGAATGCATCAATGATCTTGGTGCGGATTTTTCCGCCAATTATGCGGTTTATTCCGGGAATAGCCATGAGAACTTTCATGAGAGGCTTCTCCATAACGGGTTGTATCTTCTGCTTGATAACCTTTTCAATTACCAGAGGTACGGTGATGATAAGTTTAGGCTTCTCCTCGGCGAATGCATCGAACAGAATCTTGGGTGAAGGCATCTTGCCCAGATAGCAGATGCTGGCACCCAGCAGCAACTCAAACATGAGCTGGAATGCCAGACCGAACATATGAGCCATAGGCAGTATTGATACCACAGTCTCACCCTTGGTAAGAGGAAGCACACCACACGCAAACTTAAGGTTTACAAGCATTGCACGGTAAGGAACCATAACTCCCTTAGGATCACCGGTGGTACCTGAAGTATAGTTCAGGACGGCCAGGTCATTGGTATCCTTTTCAGCTTCATACTTGATATCCTCTTTTGTGAATCCATTAGGATATTTTTTATCAAAGCACTCGTCAAGAGTCTCCATTGCCTTGTCTAGTTCCTTTGAACGGCTGAACTTGAGTGACATATCGTTCATAAGGATCATACCCAGGATATCGGGCATATCCTCAGGAATCATGCCGGTAAGTACAACATCACCTACCATCAGAAGCTTGGCCTCAGAATGGTTTACCAACGTATGCACGTTACCGGGTTTGAAATCATTCAGGATAGGTACAGGAATTGCACCGTATGTATAAACTCCAAAGAATGCCACGCCCCAGGCCAGACAGTTCTTGCCGCAAAGTGCAACCTTATCACCGGGCTTGATGCCTGTGTTCTCAAGCAATACATGTACGCGGGCTATGCGTTTGGCCAACTCGGCGTAAGTTATTCTTTCACCGCGGAAATCGGACAAAGCAAGATTGTCCCAATGACGACGGAAACTGTCTTCAAACATTTTGATGACGCTTGTAGCGTTCATGTCACAATCTGGAGTTCTGTAAATAAGTCTTGCCATAATTACTTTTTTATTTGGACGCAAAGGTACCTCATTAACACGCGCGAACATAGTTTATTTGCGTTTTTGGGGCATCCGATACAAAACATGTGGTGAAATGCCGCATATTTGCCTCCGGCAATTCACCACACCCCATATTTGGGCAGTATGATAAAAAACCTTATCTTCGCGAAACATAAACAGACACCCTATGAATAAACTGCCGGATTATATGTTCACCAGGAAATTCCTTTTCCTTACGGTGGTGTTCATTGTGGCGTTCTCCATACTTTTTTTACAACTCTATTCGCCATTTTCATCAACCTATTGGTTTACTCTAAGGGACGGTTACAAACTGCTTGGCACAGTAACCATGTATGCGTTCTCTGTACTGTTCCTAATGTCAAGCAAGGTTCTGCTCATGGATTTGAACCGTCAGTATGGAGTGGGTATAAAAGGACTGATTTTTTTTTCTCTTGCGGAGGTGCTGATAATATCAATCATCTATGTAGCCATAAGCATTCTTGTCAAGCAGGATAATACCGCGCTTAAGGATCTGTTTCCAAGGGCACTCTTCTGCATTTTCCTCATACTGGTTATTCCATATATCATAGCGTACCTGTTCGGCTACGCACACGGCCTGAAGGTTCAAGCCGGCAGCAGTCCTTCAAGACCAAACGGTGCACTCATTGTATCAATTCATGACAACAAGGGTAACATAAAGCTCTCGCTCAGGATAATGGACATACTCTACGCCGTATCAGAGGATAATTACGTAAAGGTCTTCTATGAGCAGGATGGTTCTGTCCGCAACTCCATGATACGTACCACAGACAAGAATATTGAAGATGAACTGGAGGTATATATAACTCGATGCCATCGCTCCTACCTTATTAATATTGCTAAGGTAAAATTCTTCAACAATGACCGCGGTAACCTCTACGTCATTCTTGATCAGGAGGGTATCAATCCCATACCCGTCAGCCGTTCCTACCGCGATACCATCGCTTCATTATTATCCAAATAAAATAGAGGTCAATCTTCTCATCCATCTTCACCCACAAAAATAAGCGCCCCATCGGGACGCTTATT
>JAFZKR010000056.1 GCA_017551845.1 Bacteroidaceae bacterium | reverse complement strand
TCCCACTTGATTTCTCCCTCGTTTATCTCCACTTCAAAGGCATCGGCCTCAGGGAGCACGGCAACTGTGGCTGCTGATGTGTGTATGCGACCCTGTGTCTCGGTTACAGGTACGCGCTGAACACGGTGTACGCCTGATTCATACTTGAGTGTACCGTATACTTTCTCACCTGTTACGGTAAAAATGATCTCTTTGAAACCACCTGATGTACCCTCTGTGCATGATGATACGGCATATTTCCAGCCTTTGGTCTCAAAGTATTTGCAGTACATGCGGAATAGGTCACCTGCAAAAAGGGCAGCCTCATCACCACCTGTACCGCCGCGTATCTCCATCACCACATCCTTATCATCCTGCGGATCGGTAGGAATGAGCAGTTGCTTTATCTCTTCTTCAAGTGTCTCAAGCCTGGCTGTTGCAGAATCCAGTTCTTCACGGGCCATTTGGCGCATCTCAGCATCGCTTTCCCCAAGCAGTTCTTTAGCCTGACTTATGTTTGAAAGTAGGTTAAAGTATTCTGAGCGGGCCTGTGATATGCGTTCCAGGTCGCGGTATTCACGGTTCAGTTTGACGAACCGCTTCATGTCGGCAATGACGTCAGGGTCTGTTATGAGCAGACTGACCTCACGGAAACGGGCCTCTATGTCATCAAGTTTCTGTAGCAGACTCTCTGTTGCCATTATTTTCTGTTTACCTTGTTTACATATGCAACAGGACCGCCTTCATAGAAGTTTATGATGTTGCGTGACACATATTCTGCCATCTCATTGCGCACGTCATAGGTCTGAGTGCCTACGTGCGGGGTGATGACTGCGTTTTCACATGCGAGTATCTCTGGGCTGACCTTGTCACCGAACTCAAAAACGTCCAGACCTGCACCCCATATGCGCTTGTTCTTAAGAGCATCGGCCAGAGCGAGTTCATCAACGATGGGGCCACGTGCGGTATTTACAAGTATGGCAGTGGGCTTCATGAACTCTATCTGCTCCTTGCCGATAAGGTGCCAGGTATCCTTGGAGTAGGGTACGTTGACCGATATGAAATCAGATGTCTTTAGGAGTTCATCAAACTCCACGTATTTGGCTTCATACTGCTGCTCAATCTCCGGGCTTACGCGATGGCGGTTGTGGTAGATTACATTCATGCAGCTGGCCTTGGCGCGGCGCGCAAGAGCCTGTCCTATGCGTCCCATGCCCAGTATTCCAAGTGTCTTGCCACCAAGAGAGTAGCCCAGGTTGGCCAGAAGTGTCCACTCAAGAGCCCCCGGTATGCGCAGACGTCGGTCAACATCAGTAATGCGGCGTGCTACAGCCAGCATAAGGCCGAAAGCAAGATCAGCTGTGGGTTCGGTAACGGGTCCAGGGGTATTCGTAACGGCAATGCCCAACTCAGTTGCGGTGGGTATGTCGATATTGTCGAATCCTACGGCATAGTTGCTTACCAGCTCCAGGCGGGGCAGGCCGCGCTCCATGAGCTTGCGGTCAACGGGAAAATTGAACATGGACTGAAGTACGTCATAATCAGGCAGCATTTGATAAACTTCATCGTAGGTGAAGGTCTCGCGTTCGTCGGGCGGGAAGGTTACATCATATTTTCTGATCAGTTCCGAATAACCTGTGCGGAACATATTATATGTTACGAGAACACGCTTCTTCTTCATCTTTTATCTTGTAGTAGAAACGGTGGCAAAGATAGTGATTTTGCTCATTTTTTCAGTAGGTTGCCGTTCAATATGAAAAAAGTTCCTTACCTTTATACGCTATGAAACGATTACTGCCACTATTTGCCACTTTATGTGCTGTAGTTTCCTGTTCGACAAGGTCGGATTCAGGTAAACTTGAGATAAATGATTCGGGTTATTTCGAAACCCGTGGTGTTAACGTATTGGTCTATTCCAATCAGTATCACGGCATTTTCTGTGATGAAAAGACTGCTGGCATTGAGATTATCCAGCAAGGTGTCAGAATAGCCACCGGTGGAGGTGTACGTCTTATGAATACCCCAGAGCAGTGGGATATCTATGCGGATCTGACACAACGCACTGTGGATACGTTGGGCGGAGAGATAAAATGTTTGTTCCGCTATCAGGATTACGACTTTGAGTACGGTATTAATGTAAAGCAAGAGGACAAGGGTTTCAGGATGTCGGTTGTCCTGGACAAGCCGCTGCCTTTAAACCTTGCGGGCAAGGCAGGACTCAATATGGAGTTCTTTCCGGCTTCATATTATGGCAAGACCTATCTGATGGATGGGCAATCCGAAATATTCCCACGTTATCCATCCTGTGATACCGAGATGCGTCCCGAATCAGAAAAGATTACCCAGTTTTACGGCCTTTCAACGTTCGATGACCGTGGACGTGATGAGTTTATAGTACCGAAACCGATATCCAAGGGGCATATTCTGATACTGGCTCCTGAAGATGAATCGTTGCGTGTCATGTTCCGATCAGAAACAGAACTGAATCTGTTTGACGGTCGCAATCTTTCTCAGAACGGTACTTTTGTGGTACGTTCATTTCTTCCTTCAGACAAAACGGGAACTGTCCTTGAATGGTATGTGGAACCTTCTTCAAATCCGGAGTGGATTAGAGAACCTAATATTGGAATCTCGCAGGTGGGTTATACTCCTGCCCAGAAAAAGGTTGCGGTAATAGAAATGGATAGGAATGACAAGGTGGCACCTAAGGCCAAGGTATATCGTGTGAACGCTGATGGCAGCAACACTCTTGTCCTTGAACCGTCCGTGAAGGAGTGGGGTGTTTTCTATAATCGGTATAACTATTCCCAGTGTGATTTCAGTGCAGTTACTGATCCGGGTACGTATTTTATCGAATACAAAGGAGTAAAGACAAATCCGTTCCCAATCAACAAGAATGTGTATGACGGAAAGTGGCACAATACCATGGATGTGTGGCTGCCGGTACAGATGGATCACATGCTTGTGAATGAGGCTTACCGTGTGTGGCACGGCCGTTCTCATATGGACGATGCCATCCAGGCTCCTACTAACTATCAGCAGCATGACGGCTATCGCATGGGTAACAGCACCAATACCAAGTATAAGCCCTACGAGCATATACCGGGACTTGCTGTGGGTGCATGGTATGATGCAGGTGATTTCGATATACAGTCAGGGACTGTTATCGGCTTGACAAATCAATTGGCTGAGGTTTGGGATGTGCTCCGTCCTGAACGAGACGAGACATTCATTGACCAGAAGACCCAGTTCGTGGATATCCACCGTCCAGACGGCCTGCCCGACATGATCCAGCAGGTGGAGCATGGAGCATTGAACTTGTGCGCTCAGATAGAAAATATCGGCTTTATTGCAGGCGGTATTGTGCAGGGTAATATGCATCAGTATCATCATTTGGGAGATGCTGTGACTATTACTGACGGATATATCTATGATGCTAAACTCAAGCCATATGAAGTTCGTGACAACCTCTACTCAGGTACATTGGATGACCGTTTCGCTTTCACCAATAATGCTGGTAATCCCATGAGCAACGTAAGCGTTTGTGCTGCTTTGGCTCATGCGGCCCGTGTACTTGCCCCGTATATTCCCGAGACTGCCGAGCGTTGTAAGAAGAATGCTCTGAAACTTTGGCAGGATATGGATGAATATCAGGCACGTCAATCGAATGGCGGTCAAACAACCAATGCCAACGTTAGTGTCCAGAGGAGCAATCGCGGCGGTGATCGCTCAAGTGCAGCAATTCAGCTTTGGCTACTCACGGGTGAAGAGAAATATAAAGATATGTTCCTTCCGGGTGTGATGCGTCAGATTGAGGCTGCCCGAACTGCACCCCAGGGGCCTGAGGATAATAGGACAGGTGGTGGAAGCGCCATGCGTGCCCCGCGTGTCAATCTTACTACAGCCCTTTCTTTACTGCCTTATATGGATGATGATTTTAAGGCACAGTTGCGTGAGGTGATACCTGTATTTGTCGAGGATGCCAAGCGTACGGCTGAATCAACTCCATACGGTGTTCCTGTTGCAGGAGGAACATGGGGTGGTAGCGAGCGTGTAATCAGTTGGGCACAGAATAATTATATGGTATGGCGCTATTTCCCGGATCTTATTGATCCTGAGTTAGTGTTGTCCGGTTTGAACTTCATATACGGATGTCATCCATACTCAAATGTTTCATTTGTTACGGCTGTAGGTGTCAATACTAAGAAGGTGGCATACGGCAACAATCGTGCCGACTACACATTCATACCGGGCGGTATCGTACCTGGACTTGTTCTGCTTCAGCCTGATTTTTTGGAACACAAGGATGATTATCCGTTCCTTTGGGGTGAGAACGAGTGTTGTACCCGTACCGTGCCTTCATATGTGACTCTGTCAATCGGTGCGGAAGAGATTGCTGCGGCTCTCAACAAATGATAAATTAATGCTTCTTAAGACTTGTTGATTCTTGTTTGTTCATTATCTCGGATAATGGACGTACTTTTGTACAAAAATACGACGCGACATGTCGATATCCATTAAAGGTTTAAGTCATTACTATCCCAACGGCAAGAGAGCGCTAACCGATATTAACTTGGAGATTCCTTCAGGTATGTTCGGCCTGTTGGGGCCGAATGGTGCCGGAAAATCCACGCTAATGCGTATTCTGGTAACATTGATGGAGCCCACAGAGGGGCAGATAGATGTATGTGGCTATGATATCCGTACGCAGCGTAAGGAGGTGCGGCGCATATTGGGATATCTACCGCAGGATTTCCGTTTTTTTGCCAAATACAAAGTACGTGAATTTTTGGAATATGCGGCGGCTCTTTCTGGTTTGACAAATACTGTTGAGCGAGGAAAAGCGGTTGACGCTATGCTTGAACAGGTGGGCTTGTACGAAGCTCGTGATAGGTATGCGCAGAATCTGTCAGGTGGTATGAAGAGGCGTCTCGGAATAGCTCAGGCGCTGATTCATAAGCCTCAGGTTCTGGTGGTTGATGAGCCCACGACAGGACTCGACCCTGAAGAGCGCATCAGGTTCCGCAATCTGCTCAGTGAGGCAAGTTCCAAGGATACTACAATCATACTGTCAACACATATTGTAGGTGACATTTCAAGTTCCTGTACAAATATGGCAATGCTTAATCAGGGGCAGGTCATGTTCCGTGGGTCACCAGCCGATATGCTTCGCGAGACCGAGGGTAAGGTTTGGCGTCTTAAGGTGACCAATGAGCAGTATGCTGAGATCAATCAGAAATACGCAGTTATTTCAACTATACCCGATGGGCTGGGTTGGGATATACAAGTCGTTGCAAAGTGTATTCCGGGTTATGATGCAGTCAGCTATCCTCCTAATTTGGAGCATGCGTACGTATATTTTATGGAGATTAAGGATAAAGGTTGATGGGGATAGATTTTATAACTAACATACACTTTGTTTCCAAATACGAGACAAAACTGCTGGTTCGTGGCTGGTTCTTCAAAGTCTTTTCTTTCCTGGCGGTTTGTGCCTCTGTGATATTGGGGGGAAGGTATATTCTTGCACAGTTTCAGCAGCCCCAGATGGTGAACAGGTCGGTTATTCCGTATATGTTCATGCTGGTGATGAATGTCGGACAGGCAGTGGTCTCTGTTTTTCTGGCATCGGAGTACCTTAAACGCGACAAGCAGCTTGACACGTCAGAGGTCTTCTATACCCGTCCATTAAGCAACGCAGAGTATCTTTTAGGCAAGATGTGGGCTACGGTGAAAGTTTTTTTCTTGCTGGATTTTGCAGTGGCAATGATAGCGTTGGTAATGAGTATGATCAAATACGGATTTGACCTGGATTATCTGAGCTATGTATGGTATTTCCTGTTGCTATGTGTACCGACACTGGTCTTTATAGTGGGTCTTTCAACCACACTTATGCTTGTCCTCAACAACCAGGCAATCACGATGGTAATTCTATTGGCTTATATAGGTTTAACATTATTCTATATAGATAATTTGTACTATTACCTGTTTGATTATATTGGTTTTAATCTTCCTATGCTCAAGTCTGTTGTAGAGGGCATAAGCGGATTGCCCAGACTAATAAACCACAGGATGTGCTATCTGCTGCTGGGTATAGGTCTGATACTTACAGATATATCGCTTTTTCATCGTCTTGCCAATTCCAAATACAGTCTGCTGCCATGGCGTATTGCATCAGTAGTGTTCCTGGCTGGAGGACTGTTTGCCGGATACAGGCATGTGCACATGTACAAGGTGGATGAACGTTTCAGAGCGGATATGGTGGAACTTGACAACCGGTTTGTCCATGAAGGCGGCTCTGTGGCTGACTCATGCTCTCTGTCGGTAACTCAGAACGGTGATTCACTGACAATAAGAGCGGATATGGCAGTAAGACCCAGACAGGATGCTGAAACACTGGTGTTCACTCTCAATCCCGGATTCGGGCTCCGAAGTGTCAGTGCTCCTGGCCGTAAGGTGAACTGCGAGCGGCAGATGCATCTTATTATCCTGACTTTTTCAGAAACACTTCCGGCAGATGAACCGGTAAGACTGATTATGGAGTACGGCGGTATGGCAGATGAACGTATCTGCAATTTGGATATTTCGGATGAAAAACTGATTGAAAACAGCAAGGTTCTTTCCATGCTCAATGTGGGAAAACGTTACCTTTTTCAGGATAAGGACTATTTAATGCTAACCCCCGAGAGTTACTGGTATCCTCGTCCCGGGGTGGCTTACAGTGACAAAAGTCCGGAATGGCAGATGTCGTACTTCACTGATTTTCGTATCAGTGTATCTCCGAATGCCGGGTTGACACCCATATCTCAAGGCTCATGTGTTGTTAATTCAGACTCCACTCTGTTTACTTTTACACCGGAGTCAAGGCTTCCGTCAGTATCACTCATGATAGGTGATTACAATCCTAAGTCAATAACAGTTGATTCAACTCTATATACAGTTTGGAAACTTGGCTGTTGGGAGGATCAGTTTGAGGTTTTTGACTCAATACGTGATACAATTCCCTATTTTATCCGTGACACACGCAGGAATATGGAGTATCAGGCAGATATGGCATATCCGTTCAAGCGTTTCTCCATAGTGGAAGTGCCGGTTCAGTTTACATCATACAAACGTGTTTGGACATCAGCATACGAACAGTTGCAGCCGGAGATGGCATTGATACATGAGAGGGGATGTGACATGAGGTCATTCCAGTTCCGTAACATGAAACGTATGTATTCAAATGGTCGTAACCGCCGGAGAGGGAACAACAATATGTCCGAGAAGGATATTCTGACCAGTGTTTTCATAGATGGTATCAATTTTATGATGCAGTCAGGTGATTTCAGAGGCACCGCCCGGAACGGACAGTTTACAATGACTGAGGTGGATAATCCCTATTATTATCGTCCACTGTTCTACAATTTCAGATACAATGTTTACTCTTCTGACTGGCCGATGGCCAACCGTATGGTGGAGTCAATAAGCATAGGAGAACAGACTAACCGTCAGGGAAACTGGATGAGAAGGATGAATGGATTGTCTGAAGATGAGAAATCCCTGATCCTGTTGGGCAAATACGGTTTTGAACGTATCATGTCTGATCCGGAGTGGGAAGATTTGGCTGACAATGCCCTGTCCCTCAAGACTAAGGATTTCTTCGCTCCCGTATCAGTAGTAATGGGATATGAGTCAATGGTTGACTCCATATCGGCCAAAACCAGAGAGAAGGAGTTTGCCAATGTTTCATTTGATTCTATATTGGATTGGCTTCAGAATTATTCAGGAGTAAGCCTTCAGAATAAGATCGAAGCTTGGAATGAACCGGCAAGGCTTGCATGTTACAAGATTGGAACTCCCGTGATGACTACGGTCACTACAGATACAGCCGATATTTATCAGGCAGAGATAACATTTGAGAACATATCGGACAATCCCGGCTATTTAGGTGTGGAATATGTGTTTTATGAGACAGAAAACGCCGGTGATGAGGACAAGCCCAAAAGTCTGATTGTAAGTGTCGGCCCACATGAGACACGCAGGATTGTGACCCACTGGTTCAATCTGCCAAATTCGATAAACATAAATACGATGCTCTCATCGAACTTGCCGCACAATATCAATCTGTATAACTCAGACTGGAACTCATATACCGGGACAGAACTGACTGCAGAAGGAGTATATTCCCTAAATAGTGGTGTGGACAATACGGTGCAGGGTGAGATAATAGTAGATAATGAGGACAGTGGACTTTTCACTCTTTCACGTCCGCTCAGGACCGGTTATCTGTCAAAATGGATAGACAAAGCCAAGGAAAAGAACAACGAGTTCAAATATGAAGGATTCTCAGACTGGCGTCCTTATACCCAGTGGACTCTGGTGACGGACCAGGATCTATACGGTGATTACATACGTTCGGCGTATATCATATCACCGGGTGACGGTTCGCAGTTTGCTTGCTGGAACGTGCCATTGACTGATGCTGGAGTCTATGATGTATATTTTTACGCTACACCGGATATGTATAATAACAATAACCGGAACCGATGGCGTAACAACAATAACAATTACAATAACAACAATAACGGCCGTTGGGTGCCGATGGACTATAACTTTGAAATAGGGCAGTTCAACATGTGGGATAACGTCTCAATGAACATGAATCGTGCTGACGAGGGTTGGAACTCTCTGGGTACTTTCAGGTTTGAGGCGGATACTGTAAATATCAGACTGAGCAACAAGTCTGGTGTAAACGTAATTGTGGCCGATGCAGTAAGGCTGGTAAAAAGATAAAAACAGATAATACGATATGAAGAAAAAACTATTAATGATGACAGCTTTAGTGCTTTCAGTATCTCCGGCTTTTGAAACCGGAACTCAGGCACAGATTGTCATGTCCATGGAGCAGGCTCTTGAGTACAGTGCACAGAACAATCCTGATCTGATAAACTCCCGTTTGAGCATGGAAAGGTATGAACAGAATCTTATTGCTCAGAAAGCTGCATTGAAATCAAGGTTCTCACTCAATCTTGAACCCATTTCATATTCCCAGTCACGTCAGTTTGACAGCCGTTACTCAGATTGGTATACCAACCGTTCTCTATCATCGTCAGGGACTTTCAGCATATCCCAGCCCATTATTTGGACTGATGCTACGTTGTCACTCAATAACCGTCTGTCCTGGCAGGACAATGAGTCATCAATAGGAGGTACAACAAACAGCAACCGAGCGTTCAGTAACAGTCTTTACCTTAGTTTGACTCAGCCTTTATTCACATATAACAGGACAAAGATGAATTTGCGTCAGATTGAGATGAACTATGAGAACGCGCGAATTAGCTACGCTCTGCAGCTGCTTAATGTGGAGCGCAATATAACCAGTCAGTTCTACAGCCTCTTCATGTCACAGCAGAATCTGGAAATCAGTGAGAAGGAACTGGAGAATGCCGAGAAGAACTTCAATATAATAAAGGATAAGGTTGAAGCCGATCTTGTCACAAAAGATGAGTATTATCAGGCAGAACTTAATTTAGCCCAGTCACGCTCAAGCCTGGAAAATCAGAGGGTAAGTTTGGAGAATTCCAAGGACAACTTCAAACAGGCATTGGGCATACCGCTGGAAGAGGATATCAGGGTTGTGTGCGATGTTACGTCTGAGCCGGTTTATGTTGATTTTGACAAGGCTCTGGAGAGCGCAACCACAACCAGACTTGAGCTCAGGCAGCGTCAGATATCAAGGGAACAGCAGGAGATGTCAATGGTTCAGGTCAAGGACAATGACAGTTTCAGTGGGAACCTGTCACTCTCACTTGGTGTCATGGGTGATGATCAGGAATTTACTCATATCTATGATAATCCTACAAATAATCCACGTGTGTCTGTTTCATTCAGTGTGCCTATTTTTGACTGGGGTGCAAGGAAAGCACGCATAAAAGCTGCTGAGATTGAAAGAACAATGTTTGAGTTGAACGCCGAAGAAGAACTGAAAAGCATAGAGATGAACGTTCGCAGCACCTGTCGCAGCCTTGACAATCTGCTTGGGCAGATTTCTATTGCAGAGCAGAGCGAGAAGAATGCACAATTGACATACGACCTCAATGAGGAGCGCTACCGCAACGGCGAACTGACAGGTATGCAGATGAACCAGTTTCAGACTCAGCTTTCAAACAGCAAGATGTCATACACGCAGGCAATCATAAACTATAAGGTACAACTTCTGAATCTGAAGATTCTGACCCTTTATGATTTTGAGAAAGATGAACCTGTCGTTCCCATAACTTATGAGAAGAATACAGATCAGAAAAGAAAGAAATAACAAAAATTCAAGTATATGAAATCACGAATCAGCGTAACAGCACTGACTGTATTCACAGTCTTCATGGCCGGGTGCAGACAAGAGAACACAATGAACCGCAATGAGATACCCACTCCGGTATCTGTTGCTGACATTACCTACGGCTCAGTGAACAAGGTTTTCACGACAAACAGTACTGCATTGTCAAATGCCGAGGCTGAATTGTCAACGGAGATGGCCGGTAAATATCATCTTCAGAGGAACCCTGCAACGGGCAAGCCTTACAAATTAGGAGATAAAGTAAGGAAAGGAGCCATTATCGTACGCATAGAAGATAAGTCGTATGAAAACGGTATATCTATTGAGACCAAACGCCTGAATCTGGAACTGGCAGAGCAGGAGGAGGTCAA
Source organism: Bacteroidaceae bacterium (assembly GCA_017551845.1). The sequence goes on along the minus strand of JAFZKR010000056.1, from coordinate 5,612 downwards.
GACGAAATCACTTTATGATAAGGGAGGTGCCACGCTTACTGAGGTTAAGAACTCTGAAGTAAAGATAATGAATTCCCGTCTTGACTATGAAAACGCCCAGATGAATCTTGAAAAGATGAACATCAGGGCTCCGTTTGACGGCGTGATTGTGAATCTGCCGCATTTTTCAAGCGAAGCAAAGCTGAACAGCGGCACATCGGTTGTTACCATTATGGACTACAGTTCAATGCTTCTTGAGATAAACCTGCCGGAGAGTGCCATTAATGAGGTCCAAGTGGGGCAAAAGGCGAACATCACTCATTATACTCTCCCTAAAGATACTATTATAGGTGAGATTACTGAACTATCTCCGGCCATCAGTTCTGAGACCCGTACATTCAAGGGCAAACTTGTGATTGATAACAAGGATCTGCTCATAAGGCCGGGAATGTTCGTGAAGGCCGATATCGTCACTGAGAGTCACAGTTCTACAATAGTTATACCTAAGAATATAGTCCGTAATGACCGCAACAGACGTACGGTGTTCGTTGTTGATCAGGGTATAGCCAGAGCAAGGAATATCAAGTTGGGTCTGGAGGATAAGAATGTTGTGGAGGTGCTGAGCGGTCTTGATAAAGATGATCAGCTGATTGTGCGCGGTTTTGAGACACTGAGAGACGGTTCAAAGGTAAAGATTCAGAGATAAACTATCAGTACAGGAATGAGAAAACTGGTTAGTTGGGCGGTCAGTAAGCCTGTTACCGTCATGATGGCGGTACTGGCTATCTTGCTGCTCGGAAAAATATCATATGACAGGCTGAGTGTTGAGCTTCTTCCAAGCATGAATAGCCCCCGCCTGTTTGTTGAGATAGATGCAGGCGAACGTCCGCCTGAAGAGATTGAAAAGCAGTTTGTGCGCAACATGGAGTCTCAGATTGCCCGTCAGAGTGATGTGCGTTCTGTGTCATCGGTCATTAAAGTTGGAACAGCCAGACTTACGGTTGAATATGCCTGGAGAAAGAATATGGACGAGGCTTTCCTGGATCTGGAGAAGGCCATGAACAGCTTCTCACAGGACAGTCGTATTACAGACTTGAGGATATCCCAAAAGGATCCTACTACAGCTCCCATAATGATTATCGGATTTTCCAATCCAGATATCACCGATATGTCTGAACTTCGTAAGTTGGCGGATTCATACGTAAGGAATGAACTTATGAGGGTTGAGGGTGTGGCCGATGTCTCGCTGGCTGGTGATGAGTTTACTAACCTGGTCATAGAAACTGACCCATATAAGCTCCAGGCATTCGGCATTACTGTTGACAACATATCATCACGCATACAGGAAAATAATCAGAGGGTGAGTGGCGGAAGGATTTCAGAACAGGGTTATCAGTATCTGATTACAGGTTCCAACACACTGACTGATGAGATGGCTTTCGGAAATATTATTGTCGGATATAAGAATACCGAGGCTACACAGAGACAGGTGGGAGAATTCGAATCGGCCAGCATGGCACCGATATACCTGCGTGAAGTGGCTGACATACGCTTTGAGAATCGTGACCCAGAAAACATTGTTAGAGTCAACGGCAAACGCAGCATAGGTCTGTCTGTGTTTAAGGAGATGGACTATAATACCGTTAAGGCTGTAGAAGGAATCAAGACAAGCCTGAACAAGATAAATAAATCGTTGCCGGGGTATGAATTGAATATTATCAGTGATCAGGCCACGTTCATCAACAACTCAATCGGTGAGGTCAAGAACAGCGCAATGATAGGTATAGTTCTGGCTATTATCGTCCTGTTCGTTTTCCTGCGCAGGGTTGGAACCACACTTATCGTGGCTATTTCAATACCTGTCTCAATAATTGCAACATTCAACCTGATGTTCTTCAGCGGACTGACCATAAACATACTGACGTTGGGAGGTCTTGCGCTAGGAGCGGGAATGCTAGTGGATAATGCCATTGTGGTTATAGAGAGCATATTCAGAAACCAGGAACGTGGTCTTTCTGTACGTGATGCTGCAGTAACTGGAACTTCCGAGGTGGCCGGTGCAGTATTGGCATCAACGCTTACCACAATCGTGGTTTTCCTGCCTATCGTATATCTGCATGGTGCCACCGGTGAACTGTTCAAGGATGAGGCGTGGACGGTGACATTTTCGCTGGTTTCATCACTTTTTGTAGCCATTCTGGTTATTCCTACACTTTATGACAAAATATTCGGACGCAAGAATTCCGTACCTCTGAACAGTGTCAGTTCTTTGAATATCAAAGGGTACAGGTCGTTTCTTAAGAAGCTGCTGGGAAGACGTTGGTGGGTGATAGCCTGTTCGATTGTTATGGTTGCCGCTACCATATTCATACTTCCGTATGTGGGTACTGAATTCATGCCCAAGACAGAGGCAAACACCATTAACGTCAAGATCCGTATGGCCGAAGGTACCAGTCTGGAACGTACATCATCCACGCTTGAAAGCTTGGAGAATCTGGTTTATGATTTAGCTCAGGATACCGCCTGCACCATCTACACGCATGTTGGACCGGGCGCCTCATCTCAGAATCTTGATTTTGAGGGTGAAAATACCGCTAACATGAAGATTCAGCTTTCCGAGGCATCAGCCGTTACTCCCGATTATATCGCAGAGATGCTTGCCGCTTATGTGGACGGTGTTGAAGGCATGGAGCTTACATTCACACAGGATGACAACTCCATGAGTTCGATGATGGGCTCTGAGGATGCACCGCTCGTGGTGGAAATCAAGGGTGAGGATTTGGATTTACTGGCATACTTAACTGAACAGGTAAAAGCCGCAGTTGACTCAGTGGACTGCCTCTATAACGTGGAGAGTTCAATAGCTGGCGGCGCACCTGAAATTATAGTGACGGTGGACCGTGCCATGGCAGGTATGAACAATATCAATGTGTCTACCATAATCACTCAGATACAGCAGCATCTTGACGGACGTCAGGCCGGACAGATGGACTACAAGGGCGATATGAGGGATATTTCCATAAAGGTACCTGGAATTTCTTTATCAGAACTGGGTAGCATGGTAATTACATCGGGTCAGAAGGATTTCCGTCTTGTGGAACTGGCTCAGATAAGCGAGAATACCGCTCCCAAGGAGATATACCGCCTAAATCAGAACCGAGTGACACGCGTTACGGCCGATATTGATGAATCCGTATCGCTTGACAAGGCTGCACAGCGTACAAGAGAGGCTGTATCAGGCATAGAACTGCCTCAGAATTACTCCATAAACGTGACAGGTGAGGAGGAACGTCGAGCTGAATCCATGAACAGCCTTATTCTGGCATTGCTGCTCTCAATAGTGCTGGTATATATGGTAATGGCATCGCAGTTTGAATCACTGCTGCATCCATTTACCATCTTGCTTACCATTCCGCTTGCTCTTGTGGGAGCCGTGCTTCTATTCCTCATAACAGGCACAACGGTAAATATAATGGGTGTAATAGGAATGGTGATGCTGGCCGGTATTGCGGTAAACAACTCCATCATTCTTGTGGACCGTATTGGACAACTTAAGGAATCCGGACTGAGTCTGACTGATGCCATTGCCGAAGCAGGGCAGCAGCGTATCAGACCAATTCTTATGACTAGTCTTACCACAATCCTGGCGCTTACACCAATGGCATTAGGAATAGGAGAGGGCGCATCGCTCAGTGCTCCTATGTCTATTGCCGTGATAGGCGGTCTGTTTACCTCGACTCTGCTAAGTCTTGTGGTGATACCTTGTGTTTATTACGTTTTTGAGAGCGCCAAAATAAGAATTACCGGAAAATAAAATTGGGATGGAATCCAAGTCATATATTGACCGCAGGGTGATGATATGCATGCTTCTGGTAGCGTTGACGCTACTGGGTTATTTCTCGTACATGCAGTTGCCGGTTGAGTTGCTGCCCAATACAGAGATGCCCCAGCTCTATGTGAGAGCCTCATCGCAGAGTGACTTGACTCCCCAATACATGGAACAGCAAGTCGTCATTCCGCTTGAGGGAGCCATAAGCGCCGTAGGTGGCATTGAAAACATGGAGTCAACGGTATCGGGCCGTCAGGGTACCATAACGGTTGATTTCAAGAGAGGTACCAACCTCAAAATGACGACCGTGAAGCTGCAGGAGAAAATCAATTCCATACGATCCGATTTCCCCACAGGTGTAAATGTAAACGTCCAGCAGGCAAACCTTACAGGCATAAGCAACCAGTTCATGTCTCTGCAGGTGCGCGGATCAGGCGGTGTGGACCGTTTGAGAGCCATTGTTGACAAGGATGTAGTGCCGCGGTTGGAGAGCGTTGACGGCATAGCCGGAGTGACGGTTTACGGCGGTAGGGTCAAGTCCATTGAGATACGCTCCAATCCGGAGGCCATGAAGGCGTTGAATATTTCCAACTCACAGATAAGCCAGGCACTGAATCAGTACAATCAGGAGAGAACGTTCTTAGGTTTTATCAGTGAGCCTGACAAGAAATATTTTGTACAGCTGGATGCCAACTATGATGACGTATCACAGGTGGAGAATCTGGTGGTAGCTAACGGTCCGATTTATCTGAAGGATGTTGCTACAGTATTCTTCGACTACAAGGAGGAGACTACCATCAGCAGGGTGAACGGCATGGATGCCATATCGGTATCACTTGTCAACACTTCAGGCGAGAACCTCTTGAATCTTTCTAAGAGAACCCTGAAGCGTATTGACGAGGTGAACCGTGAAGTGGCCTCACAGGATCTTCAGCTTGTAGTACAGTCCAATTCTGCAGATCAGATAACCAACAATGTATCTCAGATTGTCAAGCTGGCTCTTTTGGGCTGTCTACTGGCAATTCTGGTTCTTTGGTTCTTCCTTCGCAACATCAGCTTAGTTTTCTTCATTGCGCTTTCAATACCGGTTTCCATATTCTCAGCGTTCAACATATTCTATGCAGCAGACGTATCTATAAACACTCTTACGCTCATAGGTATGGCTTTGGCCATAGGAATGTTGCTGGACAGCAGTATTGTGGTGCTTGAGAACATTTACCGGCTTGCCTCTATGGGAACTCCGCCGCGGATTGCCGCACTGCAAGGAGTAAAGGAGGTGCGCAAAGCCCTAATTGCCTCCACGCTTACAACTGTAACTGTATTCCTGCCGTTCGTGTTCTCCGATGAGCCGATGATAAAGCTTTTGGGTAAGAATATAGGTGTATCAATCATATCGACTATGCTTTTCTCACTGCTGATGGCTCTTACGTTTATACCCATGGCAACGGCTGCCATGCTTGAGCGTGGAGGTGGTAGCAGCAGCGTGTTTTTCAATAAGATGTCCATTCATGACCGTCCGCTTCAGATGTACTCTACTCTGCTCAAGACGGGACTGAGGAAGCCGGGACCTACAATAGGTACAGCGGTTGCCGTTTTGGTCATTGCTTTTATATTCGCTCTTTCACGCAATACAGGTCAGAACCGTCAGGTGGATAGTGACAGGATCAACGTAACCATAACCATGCCAAGTGGTAGTACACTTGATGATACCGATGAGGCAACGGCTACGCTTGAACAGCGACTTGACAGTTTACCACAGAAAAAGGATGTGATAAGCCGGATACAGGAAGAGCAGGCCTCAATC
>JAFZKR010000055.1 GCA_017551845.1 Bacteroidaceae bacterium | reverse complement strand
AATGAATATGCGAAAAGGTTATATTTGTTACCGTCCTCAGCATCAAGAGATGAAGACCATTCGTATTCATATTCACCTTCATTAGCTCCAGGTTTTTTATTACATAAGAAAGTACCTTCATCATCATCAGACTGCTTGCGGTTATTATTGGTACCATCAAATGCAAAAATCTTGACATTGATTGACATAACTGATTCAATGGGACTATAACCTGTTCCTGAACCGCTAATTGTATTAGCACGGGTTTCAATGACAGTCTCCGCACCCATACTCACCTGCGCCACTTCAAGAATGCCGCGGTTAGCAGTTTCTGTCTCGTGCTGGCACGAAGCAAACAACAGCAGTGATGTCAGAACGGGAATAACGCCCCATCCGGAAATTCTGCTTTTTGTTTTTGCGTATGCTGTCATATTATCCTTCATAATCAGTGGTTATTGTTCTTACCAGTTATATACCTCTTTATCGTCTATCGCCGGAGAATCCCAGTCCTTAACCCAAACATTCTCTACCTGAAGGACGTTCGTGTTGGTGTTTATCTTAAGCCTGATTATATACCTTTTACCGGACTCTATTTCACCTAATCCGGTTGATATATCCGCTTCAGGCATCATAACTCCATTCACTTTATATCCCACCGTCAAAGGAATATTATCTCCTGTCGTAAACGGAACTACAAGCCAGCGGGACACCTGGTCCGGAAGAGGAAGATTATCTGAATCCAAATCCGTAACCTGTGTGGTATAATCATGAGTCGTTTCATTGTACACCCACAACCCTCCACCAACGTCGGAAGTGTTTCTGCTACCATTAACATCTTTGGAGAACTTGGCAAGCTCAGCAGTATTCGATGAAAGAAGCACCTTATCACCGGACAGCGTTAAAGCATTACCGCTATTCCATACGTTAGAACTGTTAGCGGTAGCATAATCCCTACTGACTGTTGTTGTTGATCCTGGAGCATCACCAGGTAACTTATGAGTACTGTTATCCCCAAGTGTCAAGTTAGTAATCACAGCCTTCTTGTCCTTGTTCCCGTAATACCAGGCCTGAATCTCTATCATGGCGAGCAGATGCTCGAAAGTGAAATAGACCGTTCCTGACTCATGCCCGCTCCCGCTGCCGGGATATAAGTATTCACTTGCAGTTCCGGAACTTGTGGCTATGAGCCAGTCTTTCTCGCTGCCATTCACGGGCTGCCAGTTAGGCAGAGTAAACGTCTGGGTACCAACTACAGGAGCTACGCTTTCACTGTGCGGCCAGTAAGCCAGGAAGTGGTATCCGGCAGTCAGGTCCCAGTACTTGGTGGGAGTGTAACTCCATGTGTAATTATCGGTTGTACCGCTGGCGGTCACTAACTGGTTGGGGAATATCAGAGTGGGTTCACGGCTTGGGACTGACTTGTAGCCGATTACTCCAAAGCCGGTATTTCCGGTATTATCGGCCACACTCTGTGCACCCAGGTCATTGACATTATTCACAAGGGCGCGGGTAGTACCGGCCTCGAGGGCGCTCATCCGGATGGAATACTCTTCAATAATTTCATGATGGTGCTTGCGGCAGGAGGCCTGCAGCAGCAACACGGCAACTGCCGCTGCCGTGAGGGCAACGGTGCTGAACCTGTTCATTATTCTTTTATCCGTTCTCATGAGCGCATCAATTCATTGCTCAATTATTGTTCAACAATATGTAGTCGGACTCGTACTCGTCGGCCCATCTCTCCACCTCGGCGGAGAACTCGATGGTGGTGGGTTCCTCCTCGGCGGCAGGGACTTCAATCTCCACGCTTCCGGTTATGACATCCCTCTCCAGCTCGGTATCCACATCGCCGTCGCCGTCCACATCTATCCATATCACATCGGGTATGCCGTTGCCGTCGGTGTCATCGGGCACACCGTTCCAGTCACGGTCCGGAATACCTTCCTCCTTTCCGTCATTATCCAGGTCCACCCATACTATGGGATAGTCCGGATTGCCGTCCAGGTCCTCATCAATCCACCACTCGTCAATAAGGCCGTCGCCATCGTGGTCATATCTTAATATATTCACGTTGGGGCTGGTATCGGCATCATCGCCTGAGTAGCCGGGCTGGTCATTGTTGTCCTTCGTGTTGGGACGGACAATCTTCTTGGACGGGTCAATACCTATTGTATATATATAGCGGTAGTTGGGTTCCCAAGTCTTGAGTACCGTTGACCGCTGGCCGTTCCTTCCCACAATCTTGCCCAGCTTGGTGGAGCTGGTGAATGTGGTGGTGGTGCCGTCCTCATATATGAGCTTGTATGTTATCTCTATTGTAGCGTCGGGGTTGATGGGCTGCGGCATGAGGAGCTCGTCCTTACACAGCACTATTGCATCATCGCCGGTGTTGTAAATCTTTCCCTCTACCTTGGGCAGGTCATAGATTGATGTTACATCGGGCTTCCACTCTCCGGTGAACGAGCTGTTGTTGATGTTCCATCCGGTCTGGGTGAAAGAACCTTTGCTGTAGATGCCCTTCACGTCAAAGCTCACTACCTGCACAGAGCTTATGCCCTCAGTGTCGAACTGGCTGGCGGTCTTGAGATAGAAGCTTATGTTGGAGAGCATGTGGTTGAACACGAAGTTCACCACATTGTTAGAGCTGGCGTTCATGACACGCTGTGCTATCATGATGTCCGTCTGTGAAGAAACATCCGTTTTCACCTCGAAATCCGATACGCTGAAGGTCTTCTTCTCAAAGTCGAAACTGTTGTTCTCCATATATGGGAATATGGCATAGAACTCATACTCTGAGCCCACGTTCCAGAACTTCTTGGGGGTGTAGTCCCAAATAAGCTCACCGGTATTAATCACAGCCTGCTTGTTGAACAGTATATCCACTATCTGTCCTGTACGCATATAACCGTACACCTCCATTGAATCACCCACAAGGAAGGAATTTCCCCTGGCTCTTGAGGCACGCGTCATGGTTTCCACGTAGTTCCCGAATTCTATGGGCATGGGTGAGGTGTGTTGTGGCAATTCTGTTTCATAATCCATGACATAGTCATTCTGCCTGCAGGAGGCCATTATCACAATGGAGCTGCAAGCCAGAATCAGTTTTATGTAATTCGTTTTCATATCGTTAGTATGTTTTTTCGGTTTTGCAATTGTTATATGATGATGAAAGTTTTTCTGTTTTTCCTGATATTAAAGGTTATAGAGCATCGGAACTCATGACCTGCTCCGCAATGTACTCGTCGGACCAGTCAGTTACCTCAGCTGAGAATTCAATCATAACCTGACGGACCGGAATCTCGGGTTCGTCATCCTCATCAGGATTCCACTCAAGCTCGGCATCGGCTATACCGTCGCCGTCTTTGTCCACCCAGATCACATCGGGGATACCGTCACCGTCAGTATCATCGGGTACACCGTCACCGTCCAGGTCAGGAACAGCTTCCAGATTGCCGTCACCGTCCACATCGGTCCAGATGATATCGGCATCGGGCTCACCGTCCATATCGGTGTCTATACCCCAGCCGTCAGGGCCGTAACCGCCGGGGCCGCCTCCGCCTGCAGGATAGATTATGTCATATTCGGTACCGCCACCGCCGGGGCCGCCACCTGTATAGATGTTGATTATGGGCAGATGTGTGCCGCCGTTCTCCGTAATGGAGGGGTTGATGGAAATAATATATTTATAACGATAGTTGGGATTCCACGATGCAATGGCCGTTTTTGCAGCAGGCGTGCTCACCTTGTATCCCACAATCCTGTTGAGCGGGAAGCTGCGGCGGAACACTGATTCATCGCCGTTGGAATAGTTGAGCTTGTAGGTGATGTTGACCAAAGCATCATTGCTGATATCCTGCGGCAGGAGCAGCAGGTCCTCAATGAGAGATACAGCACCGGTGCTGCCTATCGTGTAATCCACATTCTTCACCTCCGGCATATCATAGACGGAAGTTTTATCGGCACTCCATTTGCCGTTGAAAACGTCGCCGTTCCAGCCTGTCTGCTCAAATGAGCCCTTGCTGTAGAGACCTGTCACATCGAACTTCAACACGGTGACGGATGAGATACCTGTCGCGTTGAACTCCTTTGCGGCCTTGGCGTAGAAATTCACGTTGGAGAGGATGTGGTTGAACACAAAGTTCACCGTGTTGTACGGTCTTGCATTCAGTACCCTCTGGCCAAGCATGAGATCCACCTGCTGAGCGGTCACGTCATCCACCGTGAATGATGCAAGCGAGAACTTGCGCTCATCAATATCAAAAGTGTAACCTGCTCCGTAAGGATAAGCGGCATAAAAATCATAACCTGAGCCGGAATCCCAATACTTGGCGGGAGAGTAAGTCCACTTACCCGCAGCAGTGTATTCCACAAGCTGGTTATTGAATAACCTGGCGGTGTCCCCATCAATCATCTGGAAACCGTAAACGCCCATTTCATCGCCGGGAACGAACGATGCGCCCGTACCTCTCGACGCGCGCGTCAATCCGCCCACATAGTTCCCGAACTCAATGGCGGCCGTTCCCGCATCAGTGAGTCCGTACTCGCAGAGGACCGTGTTGTCCTGGCAAGCACCAAGCAGCATAACCGCTGCCCCTGTTAACAGAAAAACTTTCCTTTTCATCATTATATTAATATATATTATTGTCTATTACTCTTGCTATCCATTGCTCACAACCGGTATCGAACCTGATGGCATCCGGTGAAATGGTCAATATCAGCGTATAATTGCATCCGGATACGAACCTGTCAAACAGTGCATCGAATGCAAACATATTCACGAACCGCTCATGCCTGCCGCCGGTCGAACTCATGGTGAAGCACACTTTGATGTACTGCTCCGGAGTGGTTACCTGCGGTATGATGAGTGACTCTATCACGTACATGCCCTGAGCGTCAATCTCCACATTCCCGGCACTGTGCAGGCTGTAACTGCTGCTGAGACTGTCAATGGTCCATTCCTGAACGGCATTGTCAAGAGCGTTGTCAGGGTTCGGGGTATGGTCAAGCCGCTGTACGAAACCGGCCTGCCCCTTGAATGTGCCTATTATGATACTATCTATAGTAACAATAGTGTTTTCATCGGTAGATACTGTTCCGGCACTACGCGCCAGAACGTTGAACTTGGCGAGGATGTGCTGCATGTTGAACATCACCCTTGAGCCGTAACTGCCGTTTATTCCGGTCTTTCCGGCACGGTCAATCATCCAGTCAGTGTCATCCGCATTGATGAAACTACCCAGCTGTGAACGGGCACCGCCATCGGCCACAGCATTGCTGCCGGAGAGAGTCACGCCATTGATGGTGAACATACCGGTAGAGTCATTGATGGCCACACTTGCTCCGTCCACTGAGGTGTGGTACGGAGAGTAAGCGTAGAACCGGTAAGTACTGTATGAATCCCAGTACCTCTTGTCCAGATATGTCCAGTTGTCTATGCTGTCAACGTAATAAACCCTCTCATTGTTGAAGAGTGAATACTCACAGCTATCCACCGACTGCCAGCCCCATACGCCCATAGAGGTGGCATGCTGAGCCAGACGCGTCACACCGCGGGTATTCACAGGATTATCTATGAAGCTGTTACCGAAGTCAATGGCTGCAGAGTGCCCGTTCGCAGCCTGCTCACGGACATCGGTGAGCAGCTCGGACTGGCATCCCGTCACGGTGAGACCCACCGCAACCAAGAGCATCAGTATTTTAGAGTTCAACTTCATATACTTTCCTATCGTTCATTCAGCTTACGCCTGTATAACAGGTCGTAGCTTATGGTTATACCTGCACCTGTAGGACCCATCCAGCGGAACCTCCAGTTACGAGGCACAAAATCATTCGGGTTACTGTACCACCTGTAGTAGTACTTGCCCTGGAACGGGATACCTGCGTCATACTTGTCATAGTGTGACTCATAGTAACCGCCCTTAAGGAAGAACTCAAGCTTCCAGGTGTGTTTCTTGTTTAACGGGAGCACATAACCGTAACCCAGTCCGGCATGCACGCCCTCACCCTGATAACCGTTACCCAGCTTGCTGTCGAAATTGATATCGTACAGGTTAGCACCAGCGTAAACGCTCAGGTAATGGCCGGTGTGCCAATTACCGCTCTTCAGGTAGTAGCGAAGTTCCTGCTGCCAGTTTTGAAGCTGCAGATACTGGTGCTCGCTCTCCTTTGACCACCACGGGAACTCATACTCACCCACCGTTGACCAGTGGCCATTCTCGGTAAAGTAGTACTCGTACTCCACGTTCAGAATGGGTGCATAGCCCAACTTATTGGTGAAGAAGCCGTCGTAAGCCAGGTT
>JAFZKR010000054.1 GCA_017551845.1 Bacteroidaceae bacterium | reverse complement strand
GTTCGTGAATCCTGTTATTCCGCCGGCATGTGCTCCGGAGGATACCCTAATCCGCTTCTCTCTGATGGCTACCCACACCAAAGAGCAGATAGACATAGCAACCGAGAAGCTCGTAAAGTGCTTCAAAGCGTATGAAATTCTGAAGTAAAAAATATTTGCTGATTCTGACTTAAAAGCGTACCTTTGCACCGCTTTTCTGGTAAGAGAGGCTTTCGGGATGTAGTTCAGTCCGGTTAGAATGCCTGGTTTGGGACCAGGTGGTCGAAGGTTCGAATCCTTTCATCCCGACATTGAAACAGTGGCTCATTCAGCTGCTGTTTCTTATTTTTGTTACTGTTTCTGGATTTGACACTGTTCCTGTCGGGATGAAAGGATTCGGACGGGAGCGTATCTGGCCCTCCGGCTACTCTCACCCTCCGGACTCGCCCCAATACGCTTGTTTTTTTTATTTGAAGAAGCGGAGGTATTCGGATTCCAGGTTAGGGGTGAGAATGTTTTGGCCGATGGCATCGAGGATTTGTTGGCGGGTCCAAAATCGGCCTCCGTCAAGTTCTTCAGCACTAGGGTGTATGGGGCCGTCATAGACGGTCTTGAAGACATAGACCAGCTCTTTTTCCACCTTGCTTTCAAAGACGTAGTGCCCTAATGATGTGGCGTTAGTTACGCTTATGCCCACTTCTTCCATCACCTCACGGCTGAATGCCTGCTCAACGGTCTCTCCGTATGAAATGTGGCCTCCTACGGCGGTGTCCCACTTGCTGGGCTGGATAGGTTTCCAGTCAGGGCGGCGCTGCAGGTACAGTTCTCCCTTGGAGTTGAAAAGATGCAGGTGTACTACGGGGTGCAGTATTTTTCGGCCGTCATGGGCCTGACCGCGCAGGATACTGCCCAGCACGTTGCCGTCCTCATCAACTATGGGAAACAGTTCGTTGTTGTTATCGGTCATACAGAGTGATTTTGAGTGCAAAAGTAGTACACAATAGGGACGGTTCCTAATGCGTAACTGAAAAAAAGTACAATTGGGGACTGTCCCCAATTGTACTTTTTTTATAAAAAGGTTGGGTAGTAATAAAAAAGAAGTAACTTTGCGGGCAGGAAAGCAGAATGGATTGAATCAGAGTTTTCCTATTATTGAGTTGTGCGCATAACGCACATTGTGTACGGAAACGTACCCCTATTTTTAAGTTGGTTACTTTATAACCGAGGTTTTTTAAACCGCCCGACTTGGAAAACGGTCAATAAGAAGAGTAGTAAAAGTATTTGTTTACTATATAGACTCTGATTTGAAAGTACTTTAAGGCATTACTGTCCACGTACCGAAGACGTAAACAAGAGAGGTTTTATTGTTTATGTCTTTTTTTTGTCTTCTTACGCAAGAGGCTGAAAAAAGACAGGATGGTTGAACTTTTTAAAACGTTTTGCAGTAGATGGATCAGCGAAAATCTCCAGTTTATGAAGCTCTGCAGGAGTTCCGCAGGAACAGAGTGGTACCGTTTGATGTACCCGGTCACAAAAGAGGTAGGGGTAACCCCGAGTTGGTTTCACTGTTGGGTAAGCAGTGCGTTGAGCTTGATGTAAACTCAATGAAACCCCTCGATAACCTCTGTCATCCCATCTCAGTAATCAAAGAGGCCGAAGAACTGGCAGCCGATGCGTTCGGTGCCGCACATGCATTTCTTATGGTGGGCGGTACTACATCGGCCGTACAGACTATGGTGCTTACGGCATGCAAGAGCGGTGAGAAGATAATCATGCCGCGTAATGTGCATCGGAGCGTCATCAATGCTCTCGTGGTGAACGGTGCAACACCTATTTATGTTAACCCGGAGACCGACAATCATTTGGGAATAGCTTTAGGAATGAAGATATCGCAGGTGGAACGTGCCATCGAAGAAAACCCCGATGCAGTGGCTATTCTTGTGAATAACCCTACATACTACGGAATATGTTCTAATCTCAAGAGAATTGTCGAACTGGCACATGAGAACGGCATGATGGTGCTGGTTGATGAGGCTCACGGTACACATTTTTATTTCGGTGATAACATGCCTGTTACCGCTATGGCAGCGGGTGCCGATATGTCATCGGTCAGCATGCACAAATCAGGCGGCAGTCTCACACAGAGTTCTTTCCTGCTTACAGGTCCGAATGTCAGTCCGGGTTATGTGCGTCAGGTAATAAATCTTACCCAGACCACCAGCGCATCGTATCTGCTCATAGCAAGTCTGGATATTTCGCGCCGCAACTTAGCCTTACGTGGAAAGGAACTGTTTAAGGAGGTGATGCGAATAGCTGATTATGCTCGCACTGAGATTAATAAGATAGGAGGTTATTATGCGTATGGCAAAGAGCTGATAAACGGTGACAGCGTGTATGATTTTGACCCCACTAAGCTTACTGTCTATACTCTTGACATCGGACTTGCCGGCATTGAGGTCTATGACCTGCTGCGTGACGAGTATGATATTCAGTTGGAACTTGGTGATATGGGCAACGTTCTGGCTTACATATCGATTGGTGACCGGATGCGTGAAGTTGAGAGGCTCGTGAGTGCACTGTTCGACATAAAGCGCCTCTATAGCAAGGACCGTACCGGTCTGTTCGACCATGAGTATATCACTCCGTCGGTGGTGATGACTCCTCAAGAGGCTTTCTATGCTCCTAAGGAGGAGATGATTCCAATCCGTGAAACGAACGGTCGTATCTGTACGGAGTTCCTTATGTGCTATCCTCCGGGAATTCCTATTCTGGCTCCAGGCGAGCGTATTACGCAGGAAATAATAGATTATGTGCTTTACGCTAAGGAGAAGGGTTGCCAGCTTACTGGTCCTGAGGATGAGAAGGTGGAGTGCCTTAACGTGATTAAGGAGCATGCTACATATTGATTTTGCTACACTGTTTTGTTCTGTAAATACTATAGGAAATGGAATTCTGGTTCACTGAACTTCATACCCCTCATGTCAAGTTTTCGGTAAAGGTCGATAAGCATCTTTATTCCAGTGAGAATGATCTGGGTCGTGTCGATATTTTCGATTCTCCCGAGTATGGCCGTTTCCTGGCTGTGGACGGTTACATCATCTTTACTCAACGTGATGAGTTTATCTACGATGAGATGCTTTCTCATGTACCTATGGCAGTCAATCCCAAAGTCGAGAAGATATTGGTGTTCGGATCCGGTGACGGAGGTGTGGTGCGTGAGTTGCTCAAGTATCAGTCCATCAAGACTATTGATTTGATTGAAATCAATGAGGGCGTGGTACAGGCTTGCCGCCAGTATTTCCCTGAGATGGCAGAGTCACTTGATGATCCTCGTGTTACCATCTATACTGAGAATGCCCTTCGATTCATCCGGCATATTGAGAACGAATATGACCTGATAATTGTGGACTCCGCCGGATTCTACGGTCCGGGCGAGAGCTTGCTTACCCGTGAGTTTTACGGCAGCTGCTACAAGGCGCTCAAGTCCGATGGAATCATGGTGAACCAGCATCAGAGCCCATTCTATGAGGAGGATCGCATTGAGACCCAGAAAGCTCACAAACGTATTGTGAACAGCTTCCCCATAAGCCGCGTGTATCAGGCTCATATCCCTTCTTACCCGTCGGGATATTGGCTGTTCGGATTTGCTTCCAAAAAATTCCGTCCTGTCATTGACCTTGATGCCGATGCTTGGAATCAGCTTGGCATCAAAACCGATTATTACACAACCAATCTGCATAAGGGCTGTTTTGCTCTTCCTGCTTACGTGGAGCGTATGCTTGCCGATGTGGAAAAGATAAAGGATTGATTTATGCTGGGCAGAAACGTAGAGACATTCATAGGCTGCGATGCCGATTATGCCGATGCACGTATAGTGCTGTTCGGCGCTCCATTTGACTCCACCACCTCATTCCGTCCCGGCACAAGGTTTGCTCCTCATGCAGTACGCAGTGAATCTTTTGGCCTTGAGACATACAGCCCTTGGCTTGATTGTGACTTGGAGGATATCAGCGTATTTGACAGTGGTGATATTGAACTATGTATAGGTAGTGCCGAGAAGGCTTTAGCTCAGATTTCAGAACGTACCGCCACCATTCTTGCTGACGGTAAGATCCCTTTCATGATAGGAGGGGAGCATCTGGTCACCCTGGGTGCATTCCGCGAGGTCTTCAAGAAATACCCCGATGTGAACATCATTCACTTTGATGCTCACACCGACCTGCGTGACCAGTACCTTGACGTAAAGCTCTCACACGCCTGCGTCCTGCGCCGCTGCCATGACCTTGTAGGTGACGGCCGCATCCACCAGTTCGGCATCCGCTCCGGCGAGCGTGCCGAGTTCCGTTGGGCTGCCGAGGGCCACACTGACCTGCACAAGTTCAACTTTGACGGACTTGCAGAGGTCGTTAAGGGACTTGGTTCTGTCCCAGTCTATTTCACCATAGATCTGGACGTAATGGATCCCTCAGTATTCCCCGGTACAGGCACTCCCGAGTACGGTGGAGTTACATTCATGCAACTTATAGAAGCAATATACACAGTCTGCAACAGCTGCAACATAGTAGGCCTAGACGTAAACGAGCTCTGCCCGCCATACGATCAGAGTGGAGCTTCAACTGCAGCCGCCTGTAAGATTATTAGAGAATTGCTCTTAAGTCTCAAGTTATGATAAGCAAATTTTACTACTACGGTTACAGGACCGTCGCCACCCTCGGCGCGTCAGAGGGAGGGGCCCGCGCCCATAGGGCGTGGGAGGGATAGGCCCGTAGGGCCGTAGTCCGGTAACTGTAGTAGTAAAATTTGCGTGCTTAGAAGAAATCAGAAATCAAAAATAAAGGATAATGGGAAAAGTATTAGTAATAGGCTGCGGAGGCGTAGCCCAGGTAGCGATTCAGAAGTGCGCCCAGAACGACGCAGTGTTTGATGAGATTTGCATTGCCAGCCGTACGGTAAGCAAGTGCGATGATCTTAAGGCTAAGATTGAGAAGGAGGGCAAGAGCCGTTCCAAGATTACAACCGCTAAGGTAAATGCCGACAGCGTTGATGAACTTATTGTACTGATCAAGAGCGTCAAGCCTGATGTAGTACTGAATCTGGCCCTGCCGTATCAGGACCTGACCATAATGGACGCCTGCCTTGCATGCGGCGTACATTACGTTGACTCAGCAAACTATGAGCCTGAGGATACCGAGGATCCCAAATGGCGTGCCATTTATGAGAAGCGCTGCAAGGAGCAGGGCTTCACCGCGTACTTTGACTACTCATGGCAGTGGGCTTATCAGAAGAAATACAAGGATGCAGGTATAACCGCAATCCTGGGTACAGGTTTTGATCCGGGCGTAACCAGCGTATTCTCAGCATATGCTCTCAAGCACTACTTTGATGAGATCCACACCATCGATATCCTCGATTGCAACGGCGGTGACCACGGTTATCCATTTGCTACCAACTTCAACCCTGAGATCAACCTGCGTGAGGTATCGGCCAACGGTTCATACTGGGAGAACGGCCACTGGGTTGAGACCAAGCCCATGGAGATAAAGCGCGAGTACAACTTTGAGCAGGTAGGTATGAAGGATATGTATCTGCTTCATCATGAGGAGATTGAGTCTCTTGCCAAGAACATTCCCGGCGTAAAGCGCATCCGTTTCTTCATGACATTCGGCCAGAGTTATCTTACACATATGAAGTGTCTTGAGAACGTAGGCATGCTGCGTACAGATCCCGTTATGTTTGAGGGCCGTGAGATTGTTCCCATCCAGTTCCTCAAGGCTCTTCTGCCCGATCCCGCATCACTGGGCCCGCGCACAGTAGGAAAGACCAACATCGGCTGCATCTACACCGGAATCAAGGACGGTAAGAAGCGCGCCATCAAGATTTATAACGTATGCGACCATCAGGAGTGCTACAAGGAGGTGGGCTCACAGGCCATATCTTACACCACAGGCGTTCCCGCAATGATTGGTACAATGATGGTTATGACTGGTCAGTGGAAGGGCGCAGGCGTGTTCAACGTTGAGGAGTTTGATCCGGATCCATACATGGAGGCCCTGAACAAGTGGGGTCTGCCTTGGGTTGTTGATGAGAATCCCGTAATGGTGGATTAACGGATTTACGGAAATACGGATTTACGGAAATACGGAATTACGGATGAAAGGGACTGAATTGAAAACTCCGTGTTACGTTGTTGACCGCGACAGACTGGAGGAGAACCTCAAGGTGCTGCGCGGGGTGATGGACCGTACCGGTTGCCGTATTCTGCTGGCTCAGAAGGCGTTCAGTTGCTATGCCGTCTATCCTTTAATTTCAAAATATCTCTGTGGCGCAACCGCAAGCGGCCTCTTTGAGGCCCGCTTGTGCCACGAGGAGATGCCCTGCCGCGAGAATCACATATTCTCTCCCGCATTCCGTGAGGAGGACTTTCCCGAGATTCTGAAAATCTGCGACCATATTGTCTTCAATTCAATTCCCCAGTTAGAGAAATTTGGTCCGCTAACTAGAGAGTCAAAAAAACAGGTCGGATTGAGAATAAATCCGCAGGTTTCAACGCAGCCCGCCGAGCACGCAATTTATGACCCTTGCGCTCCCGGTAGCAGGCTGGGTGTGACCATTGAGGAGTTCCGCAAGGCACCTGCAGAATTATTTGGCATGCTTGACGGATTGCATTTCCATACTCTCTGTGAGCAGAACTCCGATGATCTTGAGACTACGCTGAACGCTTTTGAGGAGCAGTTCCGTGAGTGGCTCCCCAAGATGAAGTGGGTGAACTTTGGCGGCGGTCACCATATTACACGTGCCGATTACGACATTCCGCGTCTGGAACGCTGCATCAACCGCATGAAAGAAGGCTACGGCCTTACCGTATATCTGGAGCCGGGTGAGGCGATCGCCCTTAATGCCGGTTATCTGCATACCAAGGTTCTTGAGGTGCAGCACCATAAGGGTGCAACGGATATCGCAATTTTAGATACATCGGCCGCATGCCACATGCCTGATGTGCTTGAGATGCCGTACCGCCCGCCATTGCGTGACAGCGGTCAGCCCCAAGAAAAAGCCTATACGTACCGTTTAGGCGGCCCCACCTGCCTGTCGGGCGATATAATAGGAGATTACTCATTCGATACCCCGTTAAAAGAAGGCCAGACCCTCATATTCGAGGATATGGCCATCTATTCCATGGTCAAGAACAACACCTTTAACGGTATGCCCCTG